>NZ_AZND01000001.1:0-98303 GCF_000576205.1 Methylibium sp. T29
CCCAGGCCAGCGGCCAGGTCGCCTCGCAACGCGACACGCTGGCGCGCGCCACCGCGGCCCTCGACCGCGCGATCGAGGTGCTGATCCCGCGCGAAGCAGCCGTCTACAACGCACGCGGCGCAGCAGCGCTGGCCGCGCACAGCGGGGTGGTGAAGGCCTGAGGCCCGGCGAACCCCAGGCTTCTTCCTCGCGGCGCTCTCAGGAGCGCCGTTCGCATTCAGGGCGGCATTCGGCCCGCGACCGGAAAAGCACGGTCCCTGCCCCGCTTATCTCGCTCAAGTTTTCGCGGCCTCCCGGAAGAATCCTCCTTCAGGACTCTTCCGAGGAACCATGGCCGATCAAGGCGCCCAAGACCGCAACCTGCCCGCGTCAGAACGCAAGCTGAAGAAGGCGCGTGAAGACGGGCAGGTGCCGCGCTCGCGCGACCTCGGTCACTTCGCGGCCGTGGCGGCCGGCATCGCCCTGCTGGCGGCGATGGCTCCCACCGCCACCGGCTGGATGACGCGGCTGCTGCAGAGCGGCCTGCGCTTCGATGCCGGCACCCTCAACGGCACCGCCAGCATGTCCGAGCGCCTGGCCGAACTGGGCGTGCAGTTCGCGTGGGCGATGCTGCCGATCGGGGCGGTGATGGTGCTGGCGGCGCTGGCGAGCAGCCTCACGGTCGGCGGCTGGAACTTCACGCTCAAGGCGATCGAGCCCAAGTTCAGCAAGCTCAACCCCCTGACCGGTCTCCCGCGCATGCTGTCGGCCGACCGCCTGGTGGACACCGTACGCAGCTGCGTGCTGGCGCTGGTGATCGGGCTGGTCGGTGCCTTCTATCTGTCGCAGAACGTCTTCCAGTTCACCAGCACGCTGACACTGCCGCTGCCCACGGCGCTGGCCCAGGCCGGCAACGACGTGCTCTACGGCTGATGTTCCTGCTGCTCGCGCTGGCCGTGTTCGCCTGATCGACGTGCCACTGCAGCGCTTCCAGCACGCCAAGCGGCTGAAGATGAGCCACCAGGAAATGAAGCAGGAGCACAAGGAGAACGAGGGCAACGTCGAGGTCAAGGCCAAGGTCAAGGCGCGCATGCGCGAGATGGCCAACCGCCGCATGCTCGCCGCCGTGCCCAAGGCCGACCTGGTGGTGATGAACCCGACCCACTATGCGGTCGCGCTGAAGTACGAGGAAGGCCGGGGCGGTGCCCCGCGCGTGGTCGCCAAGGGCGCCGACCTGATGGCGATGCGCATCCGCGACCTCGCCAAGGACTCCAAGGTGCCGGTACTGCAGGCCCCGGTGCTGGCGCGTGCCCTGTACGCGCACGCCGAGCTCGACCGCGAGATTCCGATCGCGCTCTACACCGCGGTGGCCCAGGTGCTGGCCTATGTGTACCAGCTGCGCGCCGCGCTGGCCGGCAAGGCACCGCTGCCGGGCGAACTGCCCGAGCTGCCGGTGCCCGCCGAGCTCGACCCGCACAACAAACCGTCTTCCGCAGAAAGCGCTGAGGTCCCGGCATGAACCCGATGCTCTCCCAAGTCCAGGCCTGGCTGGGTCCCAACGCCCGCATGATCCGCAGCCTGGCAGTGCCGCTGCTGGTGCTGATGGTGCTGGCGATGATGGTGCTGCCGCTGCCGCCGCTGGCGCTGGACCTGCTGTTCACCTTCAACATCGCGATCGCGCTGATGGTGATGATGGTGTCGGCCTACATGGTCAAGCCGCTGGACTTCTCGGCCTTCCCGGCGGTGATCCTGCTGACCACGCTGCTGCGGCTGTCGCTGAACGTGGCCTCGTCGCGCGTGGTGCTGATGGAAGGCCACACCGGCCCGGGCGCCGCCGGCGCGGTGATCGAGAGCTTCGGCCACTTCCTGATCGGCGGCAACTTCGCGGTCGGCATCATCGTGTTCGCGATCCTGGTGGTCATCAACTTCATCGTGGTGACCAAGGGCGCCGAGCGCATCGCCGAGGTCGGCGCGCGCTTCACCCTGGACGCGATGCCCGGCAAGCAAATGGCGATCGACGCCGACCTGAACGCCGGCCTGATCGACGAGAAGGAGGCCAAGCGCCGTCGCGCCGAGGTGGGCAACGAGGCGGAGTTCTTCGGCTCCATGGACGGTGCCAGCAAGTTCGTGCGCGGCGACGCGATCGCCGGCATGCTGATCCTGTTCATCAACATCGTGGGCGGCTTCATCATCGGCGTGGTCCAGCACGACCTCAGCGCCGGCAAGGCCGCCGACAGCTACATCCTGCTGGCCATCGGCGACGCGCTGGTGGCGCAGATCCCGGCCCTGCTGATCTCGGTGGCGGCCGCCATGGTGGTGTCGCGCGTCGGCAAGGAGCAGGACGTCGGCGAACAGATCATGGGCCAGATGTTCAAGACGCCCAAGTCGGTGGGCATCGTGGCCGGCGTGATCGGGCTGCTGGGCGTGATCCCGGGCATGCCGCACTTCGTGTTCCTGCTGATCGCGAGCGCGCTCGGCTACGTCGCATGGCTGATGCACCAGCGCGAGCAGCGCGCCAAGCTGGCGCCCCCCAGGCCGGCCGCCGCGGCCGGCCCGGCCCCCGACGCGAGGCCAGCTGGGACGACCTGCAGCCGGTCGACACGCTGGCCTGGAAGTGGGCTACCGCCTCATCGCGCTGGTGGACAAGGAACGCCAGGGCGACCTGATGACGCGCATCAAGGGCGTGCGCCGCAAGTTCGCGCAGGACGTGGGCTTCCTGCCGCCGTCGGTGCACATCCGCGACAACCTCGAGCTGCGCCCCAGCATGTACCGGCTCACGCTGCGCGGCGCCGTGATCGGCGAGGGAGAAGCCTTCCCCGGCATGCTGATGGCCATCAACCCCGGCCACGCCAGCACGCCGTTGATCGGTACCACCACCACCGACCCGGCCTTCGGCCTGCCCGCCACGTGGATCGAGGAGCGCCAGCGCGAAGCGGCGCAAATGGCCGGCTATACGGTCGTTGATTGCTCGACCGTGGTGGCGACCCACCTCTCACACTTGATGCAAGTGAATGCAGCGCGCCTGCTGGGCCGCGTGGAAACGCAGCAGCTGGTCGAGCATGTGACGAAGTTGGCACCCAAACTCATCGAAGACGTGGTCCCGAAGATGGTCCCCATCGCCGCCCTCCAGAAACTGCTCCAGCTGCTGCTGGAGGAAGGCGTGCACATCCGCGACATGCGCTCGGTGGTGGAAGCGCTGGCCGAGCACGTCGGCGCCAACCCCAACCTCGCCAACGACCCGCAGGAGCTGTCGCGCCGCATCCGCGTGGCACTGGCGCCTGCGATCGTGCAGCAGATCTACGGCCCGGTGCGCGAGCTCGAGGTGATCGCCATCGAGCCCGACCTCGAGCGCCTGCTGTCGCAGGCCCTGACCTCGCAGAACGGCCCGGTGCTGGACCCCAGCATGGCCGACATCCTGACCCGTTCCGCCGCCGACTCCGCCAAGCGCCAGGAGGACCTGGGCCACCCGGCCTGCCTGCTGGTGCCCGATGCGATCCGCGTGCCCATCGCCCGTTTGCTCAAGCGCGCCGCGCCGCGGCTGCGTGTGCTCTCGCACAGCGAGATCCCAGACACCCATTCGATCCGCATCGGCTCGATCATCGGCGCCGCCGCTTGATCCGCCCCCCTGACAGACCCCGACCCAGAGGCTCCGCATGAACGTCCAACGCTTCACAGGCCGTACCTCGCGCGACGCGATGACCAAGATGCGCCAGGCCCTCGGCGACGACGCCGTGGTGCTGTCGACCAAGCCCTGCCCCGAAGGCATCGAGATGCTGGCGATGGCGCCGGGCGCGCTGGCCGCGGTCGAGCGCCAGGCCGCCGTGCAGCAGCAGGCCGCCGCCGCGCAGCCGGCGCCCGCCAAGCCCGCGAAGCCGGTCAAGGCCGCCAAGGGTGGCCGTTCCGCGACGGCCGACGATGTGCAGCAGGACGTGGAACAACTGTCGATGAGCACGCTGTCCTTCCAGGACTACGTGCGCGACCGCATGCTGAAGAAGCGCGAGGCCGCGTTGCGCGGCGAAGCGCTGCGCGAGGAACGCACCGAGCCGACCCTCAACGTCGCCCCGATGGCGCCGGCCCGTGCCGCCGCCCAGGCGACGCTGTACGCCCAGGATCTGGACGACGACGATGCGGTCGACGCGGCGGTCGATGCCGTGCAGCACCGGATCGCCAGCCAGCAGGCCGCCACCATGCCGGTGCTGCGCGAGCAGGTGGTCTACGGCCGCCAGACACAGTCCGCCACCGCCAGCCCGCCGATCCTGCGCGAGGCCCAGGCCGATGCCACGATGCTGAGCGAGCTGCGCTCGATGAAGGGGCTGATCGAGGAGCGCTTCGGCGCGCTGGCCTTCATGGAGAAGCTGCAGCGCGAGCCCGCTCAGGCCAAGCTGACCCAGAAGCTGCTCGAGTGCGGCTTCTCGCCGGTGCTGATCCGCAAGCTGGTGGCTGGCATGACGGCCGACGTCGGCGACGAGCAGGCCTGGGCCGCCAGCGTGCTGGAGCGCAACCTGATGACCGGCGAGCGCGAGCTGCCGATCGAGGACCAGGGCGGCGTGTTCGCGATGATCGGCGCCACCGGCGTCGGCAAGACCACGTCGACCGCCAAGCTGGCCGCCGCCTTCGCCACCCGGCATGGCGCGTCCAACCTCGGCCTGATCACCCTCGACGCTACCGTCTCGGTGCCCACGAACAGCTGCGCGCCTACGGCCGCATCCTCGGCGTGCCGGTGCACACCGCCCACGACCGCACCGCGCTGGAAGACCTGCTGGAGCTGCTGTCGGCCAAGAAGATGGTGCTGATCGACACCGCCGGCGTCGCCCAGCGCGACACCCGCACGCGCGAACTGCTCGACATGCTGGCGCACCCTTCGATCAACAAGCTGCTGGTGGTCAACACCGCCGTGCAGGGCGAGACCATCGACGACGTGATGACCTCCTACCGTGCCGCCGCCTGCAAGGGCATCGTGCTGTCCAAGCTCGACGAGGCCGTGAAGCTGGCGCCGGCACTCGACGCCGTGATCCGCCACAAGCAGAAGATCGTCGCGGTGGCCAACGGCCAGCGAGTGCCCGAGGACTGGCATCGCCTGTCGGGTCAGGCCCTGGTGCACCGCGCGCTGCGCGCCACCGGCAGCCCGGCCTACAACTTCGACGCGAGCGAGATGAACCTGGTGTTCGCCACGCCGCAGATGACGGAACGCCGCCCCGTACCGGCCGGCCGCGCCTGAGCTTCCCGATCCCGACGACCCCGCTGCCGCCATGTCCACCGACCTGCCCCGCCGCGCCTGCCGCCCCGCCACCGACAGCTGGTACAACCAGCTCGACGATCTGCCGACCCACCCCGCACCGGCCGACCAGGCCCAGGGCCTGCGCCGCCTGTTCGTGAGCCGCACGATGCGCTGCATCCCGGTGGTGTCCAACCCGAAGATCGCCTTCGGCGGCGCCCTGCTGGAGCGCCTGTGCAGCGCCTACGCCGAGCAGGGTCTGCGCACGCTCGTGGTCGACGCCGGCGAGAACGCCCGCGCACCAGCCGAGCTGGCGAGCTTCGACCTCGCAGAGGGCGTGGAGACGCTGAGCCCGCACGTGAGCTACCTCGCTGCCGGCGGCCTGACGCTGCGCTTCGTGGATGCGAGCGGCTCGACCTCCGGCTTCCTCGACGCCATTTCCGAAGCCGCTCCCGACATCGATGTGCTGCTGGTGCATGCCAGCGCTGCCGAACTGGCCCGTCTGTTCGCGCGTCGCGTTCAGGAGCTGCAGGCGGCCACGGTGCGCCCCATCGTCCTGTGCGACGAGCAGCCCGACAGCGTCACGCACGCTTATGCGGCCATCAAGCTGCTGGCGACGCGCGCCGCCTTGCTGACGCACGACCTGCTGTTCAGCGCCCCGCCCGATTCGCCGCGCGCGGCCAAGGTGGCCGAACGCATGGCGCGCTGCGCCGACGACTTCCTGGGGGCCACGCTGCACGACTGGGTGGCCGTCGACCCGGCCGAGGCGCCCACCGATGGCCCGAGCCTGCGGCTGAAGCGCCTGGCACGTGAACAGCTCGCCTGCGCACTGCCGCACACCGTGAGCGACAGCGTGTTCGGCGCACTGGCCGGCGAGATCGGCGCACGCTCCGCGCTGCCGTCGCTGGGCTCGCGCCTGCCGCGGTCGCGCTGAATCCCCGATCGAAGACCGAACGAACCGCCGAACACCGCCTGGAGCCCGACATGTACACCGCCACCGGTCGCCTCGAAACGAACGCCATGATCAAGCAGTACAGCCCGCTGGTGCGTCGTCTTGCGCACCAGATGATTGCCAAGCTGCCGGCCAACGTGGAGATCGACGACCTGATCCAGGTCGGCCTGATCGGCCTCACCGACGCGATGTCGCGCTTCGACAGTGCGCAGGGCGTGCAGTTCGAGACCTTCGCCACCCAGCGCATCCGTGGCGCGATGCTCGACGAGCTGCGCGGCAGCGACTGGATGAGCCGCGGCAACCGCAAGCAGCAGCGCGAGATCGAGGTCGCGGTGCACAAGCTGCAGCAGCAGCTCGGCCGCGCGCCGGCGGAGAGCGAGATCGCCAAGCAGATGGGCCTGTCGCTCGCCGACTACCAGGAGCTGCTGGGCAAGGTGCGCGGCACGCAGCTCGTCTATCTGGAGGACATGTCCGGCGACGATGGCGACAACGATTTCCTCGACCGCCACGTGGCCGACGAGAACGAGAACCCGGTGGCCCTGCTGCAGGACCATCGCATGCGCCTGGCGCTGATCGAGGCCATCAAGACCCTGCCCGAGCGCGAGCAGTTCGTGATGGGGATGTACTACGAGCAGGACATGAACCTCAAGGAGATCGCCGCAGTGCTGGGCGTGACCGAATCGCGCGTCTGCCAGCTGCACAGCCAGTCGATCGCGCGCCTGCGCGCCAAGCTGCGCGACCACTGAACCCCAAAAAGAAGCGAGCACGAGACAACCATGCTGAGCCTGTTCAAGAAGACCCCGAGCGCGGCCGCTGCCACCGACCCGGCACCCGTCGCGGCGCCAGCTCCCGACCTGCGCCAGGCGGTGCAGAGCATCGCCCAGGCGGCCTCCCGTCTCGGCCGTGACGCGGCCGAGGTGCGCGGCCTGATCGAGGACAGCAACCAGGTCAACCAGCGCCAGGTCCAGGCACTGCAGACGCTCGGCAGCCAGCTGGGCGAGGTGCAGCGCGCGCAAGGGGCATCGGTACCACCACCACCGAGAGCCTGAAGGCCGTGGAGCGCGCACGCGCCGCGGTGGAGCAGGTGGGCACCGAGGTGGGCGGTATCGTCGACACGCTGCGCCAGGTGGCGGCCGCGGCCGGACAGATCACGCAGATCGCGCTGCAGACGCGCCTGGTGGCGTTCAACGCCTCGGTCGAGGCCGGCCGGGCCGGCGAGGCCGGACGCGGCTTCGGTGTCGTGGCCGACGCGGTGAAGGACCTGTCGGCCAAGGTCGAGGCCTCGTCGAAGCAGATCATGAGCACCGTGGCCGAGCTCGACCAGCGCGTCGGCGCGCTGGCGCGCGAGATCCAGTTGCGCGAGGGCGAGGCGCCGCAAGGCGCCTTCCACCGGGCGCTGGCCGAGGTGCAGGGCGGGGTCGGCAGCATCAGCGCCGCGGCGGTGCAGAGCCGCACGATCTGCGACGGCCTGAACGAGCAGATGGCCGCGATCGACCGCGAGATGCAGCGCTCCAGCCAGACGCTGGGCAGCGCCACGGCGCGCAGCGAAGCCTTCCTGAAGGTCAGCGAGAACATGATCGAAGTGGTGGCCGACTGCGGCATCGACACCGACGACACGCCCTACATCCGCGGTGTCCAGGAGGCGGCCTCGCAGATCAGCAAGCTGCTGGAGGACGCGCTGCGCACCAACACCATCGCCGTCGCCGACCTGTTCGACGAGAACTACCAGGCCGTGCCCGGCACCAACCCGGCCCAGCACACCACGCGCTTCGTCGCGCTGGCCGACCGGCTGTTCCCGCAGGTGCAGGAGCGCCTGCTGACGCTGAACCAGAAGGTCGTCTACTGCATCGCGGTCGACCGCAACGGCTACGTCGCCACGCACAACCGCCAGTACTGCAACCCGCAGCGCAGCAACGATCCGGTGTGGAACACCGCGAACAGCCGCTACCGCCGCATCTTCAACGACCGCACCGGCCTCGCGTCGGCGCGCAACACCCGGCCCTTCCTGCTGCAGACCTACCGGCGCGACATGGGCGGCGGCAACTTCGTGCTGATGAAGGAAGCCGCGGCACCGGTCACCGTCAACGGTCGCCACTGGGGCGGCGTGCGGCTGGCCTTCCAGTTCTGAGCCTGACCCGATCCATGCAGGACGGCGCCCCGGGGCGCCGTTTTCATGGGCGAGCGCCAAGCCCGGACATTCGGCAGGTGCATTGCGGCCGGCGGCGCGAACGCGCACAGAATGCGCCGCATGAAGAAGTCCCCCGCACTGCTGTTCCTGCTTGCGCTGCTGACCCTGCCCTGGGCCGCTGCGGCCTACACCGAGGCGGCTCCGGCCGCCGCACCCAGCCAGTTCATCTTCGCCTGGCCGCTCGGCGAGGCGGCACTGAAGCCGCGCGGCGCCAGCACGCGCGGCGTGCCGGTCGAGCTCGACACCGCGGCCAGCGAGGCCTGGAAGCGGCTGCGCGAGCCCGGTCTCAGCGCGCGCGAGCGCGACCGCCGCGCCATCCTCGCGATGGCCGGTCCCTACCGCGTGAGCTTCGACTTCCTCGAGGTGCTGCGCTTCGATCCCGCGCTGAAGCCGGACGCGCCCTACCAGAGCTGGGGCACCGAGCAGGTGTTCGTGTCCGAGGACCGCGGCGACTTCATCGCACTGCAGCACATCCTGGTGATGCGGGTGCAGATGCAGGACGGCCAGGTCAGCGAGCCCATCGTCGTGCGGCACTGGCGGCAGGAGTGGCGCTACGAGGCCGACAGCCTGCTCGCCTACGAAGGCCGCAACACCTGGGTGCGCCGGCCGGTACCGGCCGGTGAACGCAGTGGCAGCTGGGTGCAGAGCGTGCTGCAGGTCGACGACTCGCCGCGCTACGCGGCGCGCGGGCGCTGGCAGCACGGCGACAGCTTCTCCACCTGGATCAGCGACGAGACCTGGCGCCCGCTGCCGCGGCGCGAGTTCAGCGTCCGCAGCGACTACCAGGTGCTGGTCGGCAGCAACCGCCACACCATCACGCCCGGCGGCTGGGTGCAGGAGGAGAACAACCTGAAGCTCGCGCTCGGCGATGGCGGCCGGCCACGCGCGACGCTGCCCTATCTGGCGCGCGAGTACGGCGTGGCGCGCTACGAGCGCATCACCGGCCACGACTTCAGCGCCGGCCAGACCTACTTCGAGCGCACCGAGCCGTTCTGGGCCGAGGTGCGCGCCGCCTGGCGCCGCATCGGCAGCGCCCAGCCGCGCTTCGCGCTGCGTGCGCCGGTCGACCAGGGCGGGCTGTTCGCGCCCTTCTTCGAGTACGCCGAGGGCCTGGTCGAGGGCAAGCGTTTCGACGTCGACGATGCCCGGCGCTTCATCGACCGGACGCTGGCGGAGCGCTACCTGGCCGGCCTGCCGACGCCGCCGTGACCGCCACCGCCGGGCGTGCGTGAGGCGTCCTCACTCGCCCCACGGCAGCATCAGCGTCACCAGCAGCAGCTTCTCGAACTCGGGTGCGAAGCGCTCGATGATCGCCTCGGGGTCCGGGCACAGCGTGGAGTCGGTGATCAGCCCGAACTGCACGCCGCCACCGTAGGAGAGGATGGACACGCCCATGCCGATGTCGCCCGACTGCGGTACCCAGAACATGGTCTGCCGCAGCGTGGCACCGCAGAACTTCAGCGGCTCCTTCGGGCCGGGCACGTTGGTCATGACCGCCGTCGCCTTCTTGGCGAACAGGTTCAGAAGCGCGTGCTGCACGGGCTTGACCAGCAGCCCGGCGATGGCGAGCACGCCGAACGCGAGCACCGGCTGGTAGCTGCCCTTGAGCTCGTTCATGCGGCGGCGCACCGCGTAGACACGCTGCACCGGGTTGGCGATGCCGATCGGCAGCACCAGCGGCACCAGGCCGAAGCGGTTGCCCAGCTGATGCGCCTTCTCCAGCGGCCGCAGGTTGACCGGCACCATCGCACGGATCTCCTGGCCGGTGGGGTCGTCGCCCTTTGCCTCGAGGTAGCCGCCGATCGCACCGGCGGCGCAGGCCAGCAGCACGTCGTTGATCGACGCGCCCAGTGCCTTGCCGACCGAGCGCACGTCGTCCAGCGGGATCGGCTCGCACCACGCCACGCGCTTGCTGGTGCCGGGCTTGCCCTTGAGCCGCGTCGGCGAGTCGTCGGGCATCAGCGCGAGCGCAGCGACGTCCTTGACGATCTGGGCGCCGGTGAGCGCCATCTCGACCGAGCCGAACAACGGCTGCTGCGGCTTCGACAGCAGCTCGACGGACTTGGCGACGCCGTCGCCGTAGAGGCCGATGGCCTTGATCGCGACGTCGGTGATCGGCTTGAGCACCGCATCGCTCAGCCAGTCCTTCTCGTCGTCGGGCTTCTGTGCGCGCTCGGGCGGCGGCTTGCCGCCGTCGGTGATCGACAGCATCACCGAGATCAGCGCGATGCCGTCGGCGATGCAATGGTGGATGCGCGCGATCATCGCGCTGCCGCGCCGGCCCTCGACGTCGGGGTAGTCCTCGATCAGGTGCAGCTGCCACAGCGGGTGGGCCGGGTCGAGCGGGGTGGTCGCCAGCTCGGCGGCCCGCGCCTCCAGCGCTTGGCGCGGGCTCTGTCCCTTGCGCGGCGCCAGTCGCTCGCTGCGCACGTGGCGCTGCAGGTCGAAGCTGCGATCGGTGACCCAGCTCGCGCCCATCGCGTCCTCCACCACCTTCTGGCGGAAGCGCTTGTACTTCAGCAGGCGCTCCTCGACGCGCTGGCACAGCGCCGCATGCGACACGCCGGGCTCGAGCAGCCACACGCCCAGGATCATCATCAGGTTGGACGGATTGTCCATGCGCAGCCACGCGGTATCGACACGCGACATGCGCTCCGGCGTGGCGGTGGCCATCAAGGGTCTCCTCGGGTTGTTCTCGGGTTTTGGCCGCGACGATGCTCGGTAAGATCGACAGCGTCAATCTGATTTTCACTGCTGTCCCCTGCCCACGAGGAGCGCTCCATGGCCGATCTGAAAGCCCGCTTCGATGCCGCCGTCGCTGCGTCCAAGACCCTGCCGGAGAAGCCGGACAACCAGACCTTGCTGAGGATCTACGCCCTCTACAAGCAGGCAACCGCCGGCGACGTGGACGGCAAGCGCCCCGGCTTCTCCGACATGGTGGGTCGCGCGAAGTGGGACGCGTGGAATGAACTGAAGGGCACCGCCGGCGAGTCTGCGCAGCAGGATTACATCGAGTTGATCGAGTCGCTGAAGTAGGGAGTCGCGCTTGGCATGTGCAGCGTGTGAGCGCTGCTGACCAGGGCATCGGGTGAACGGCTGCGTTCGTGTCCCCCGGGGCCGGCCCCGCGGGCCGACCGCTCCTCCTTTACCTCACTTCGCCATTCACCCGATGCCCTGGTCGCACGCACCACCGCGGCACGCGAAGGCTTCACAACCCCAGCACACCGCGGTGTATTGAAGCGCCGTGACGGGCCGCTGTGTGGAGTGAAGTAGAGGAGGAGAGCCCGGCCGGAGGGCGGGCTCGGGGGACATGAACGCAACACAGTGGACCGGCGCGGCGCCCGCTCAGCGCTCGCATACAGGCCGTATGAAACGTGCAGACCTTGTCAGGTCTTCTTGCGCGCCGCCTTCTTCGCCGCAGCCGGCGCCTTGGCGCGCTTGTGCTCCGCCGCCAGCAGGCCGTCGAGGTTCTTCTCGATCTCGCCCTCGATGGTCTTCTGGAAGGCGCCGAGCAGGAAGCTCAGCTTCGCGGCGAGCTCGAAGGCATCGCTGCGCACGAGCAGCGTGCCGTTCACGCCGCTGCGCGTGAAGTGCACCACGTCCTCGTCATCGCCCTCCTCCACCGTGCATTCCATGCCGAACTTGGCTTCGGCGTCCTCGGCCCATTTCCACGCGATCTCGCGGGCGCGCTTCAGGCCGAGCTGGTGGGGGCGATGCAGGGCGATGTCGGGCATGGAGACACTCGGTTCGGTTCAGGGCGGTGGCAGCTGACGGCCGGCTCCGAGTGTGGCGCGGCGTTCGGCCTGCGGCAAGCTGGCGAGGCGCCGCACCTCGGCGTAGAAGCGCGAGAAGTCGCTGCCCTCGGCGGCGAACAGTGCCTCGAAGCCCGGCACCAGCGCGTTGTAGGCCGACTGCACGCCCAGGCTGGCGTTGTTGGCCCGCGCGAACCAGGCGTCGTAGCCGCCGTAGCCGGCCCACGGACCGGCCTTGAGGCGCGCGTGCTCGGCGCGCATCTCCGCCATCAACGCGGCCTTGCCGGCACGCTTGTCGGCTTCGCTGCCGGGCCCGCGGTACAGCGCGTCGAGCTGCGTGCGGGTGGCGAGCACGAGCGTGCGGAAGTCGCGGCGGCGCGCATCGAAGCGCTCGTACTCCTCGCGCGCCGCAGCGTCGGCCCGTTGCGCGAGCCAGCGCTCGCCGCCGAGGCGTTCGACCGCGGTCGCGAAGCTTTCGTTGAACTCGGTGTCGTCCTTCGCATAGGCCACCTGGTGCGCCAGCTCGTGGAAGATCAGCCGTGCCAGCTCGCCTTCGGGGTAGCCGATGAAGGTATTGAGCAGCGGGTCGGCAAGGAAGTCACCGGGCAGCTTGCCGAGCGTGGAATAGGCGGGCACACCGTAGACGCTGACCTCCTGGCCCTGGGACATCAACTCGGCGGCCAGCGCGTCGGCCGCGCCGCGGTCGAAGTAACCGCGGTAGCCGACGCAGCCGACCACCGGGAAGCACCAGGTCTTCAGGCTCAGCGACAGCTCGGGCGCCGCGACCACGTTCCACACCACGGCGGGCCGGCCGAGGTCGGCATAGCGGCGGTAGCTGGCGTTGTCGGGCAGGCCCAGCTCCTGGACCGCGAAGTCGCGCATGCGCTGGCTCAGCAGCAGGCGCTCGCGCAGCACGGCCGGCGTGCCGGCGTCGGCCAGCCAGTCATCGACCGGCTTCGCGGCGCGCATCACGCCGAGGTGGCCCTGCACCGATTGCGAGAGGTAGGCGACACTGCCGCAGCCGCCCAGCAGCGCCAGCGCAGCGCCGACCGCGACAAGAGAGAACCACCAGGACCGGGCGCGCAGCAGCATGGCGCGCAGTCTACGGCTCCATGCGGACAGGTCGGCGGGCGCTACAGGTAGCGGCGGATGCCGGTCAGCGCCGGGACACCACTGGCCTCGAGCCGGTCGACGGCCTGCGTGAAGCAGGCGTCCGCGCGCACCGGCCCCAGCAGTTCGGCGAGTGCCACGTACATCACGTTGATCAGCAGCGTGCCATGGCCGCCGGCCGGCCAGTCGCCATCGAGCGTGCTCACCTGCCCGCTCCACCACAGCGACGCCGCGTGCTGCTGGGTCGCGGCAGGCTGGCCGCGTGGCGGATCAGCGCGCGGCGCACGCGCGCCGGCGTCAGGCCGACCGGCAGATCGCGCGAGAGCTGGGCCTCGATCGCCGCGAAGAAGGCCTGCAGGGCCGCCACCCCTCGCCCAGCCGCGGCGCCACCGGGGCGACGGAGCCCGGTGGCAGGCTGCCCGGCTCGGTGGACTCGAAGGGTTGCGAGGACAGTGGATCGTCCGGCAGGCGCCGCGGGTCACTCTGCAGCGCGCGGAAGATCCTGAGGTGCAGCTCGGCTTCCTTGCCGGCCAGGCCGAAGCCGTCGGCGATCTGCCGGCAGTAGCGGCTCAGGCCGAGGAACAGCGCGCCGCGCCCCTGGAACTGCTGGCACCACAGCATCACCGCGTCGCGCACGCGCGGCGCCTCCAGGTACTCGGCCAGCGCGTGCGCCAGCGCACGCCGCACAGTGACCGGATCGTTGTCGCGGCTTGCCATCGTCGACGCACCGCCGCTCATCGCTTGCCCCGGTGCACCGCGTCCTGCTGGAACTCGGGGTAGCCGATCTCGTAGTGCTCGGTGAAATCGAGGCCGCGCTGCTCGTCGAGCGTGCTGGCGCGCAGGCCCATGCTGCGGGCCAGCAGCCAGTACATCAGCAGCGCGGTGCCGAAGGACCACACGAAGGCGACGCCGCAGCCGATCGCCTGCACGCCGAGCTGCCGCAGGTCGAACATCGCGTCGTGCTTGAACAGCCCGGCCGCCAGCGTGCCCCAGACGCCGCCGACCGCATGCACCGAGACGGCTCCCACCACGTCGTCGATGCGACCCGCCTCAAGCAGCCAGCCGGCCAGCACGCTCAGCCCGCCGGCCACGAAGCCGGTGAGCAGCGCATAGGCCGGCTCCATCACGTGGCAGCCCGCGGTGACGCCGACCAGGCCGGCGATGCTCCCGTTGACGGCCGCCGTCATCAGCACCGGCTGGCGGCCGAGCGCCAGCATCGCCAAAGCGCCGATCGCCCCCGCCGCGCCGGACAGGTGGGTGTTGAGCACGATCTTGCCGATGCCCACCGTGGCCGCGGCGGTGCTGCCGCCGTTGAAGCCGAACCACCCCAGCCACAGGATGAACCCGCCGAGCGCCACCGAGGTGAGGTTGTGGCCGAGCATCGGGCGCGCCTCGCCGTTGGGTCCGAAGCGTCCGAGCCGGGGCCCGATCACCAGGACGGCAGCGAGCGCCGACCAGCCGCCCACCGAGTGCACGACGGTCGATCCGGCGAAGTCGATGAAGCCCATCTCGCGCAGCCAGCCCTGGCCGGAGAACAGCGAGCCCCAGGCCCAGGACCCGAACACCGGGTAGATGAGCCCGGTGATGAGCACGGAGCTGACGATGTAGGCCCAGAAACGCGCACGCTCGGCGATCGCGCCGCTGACGATGGTGGCGGCGGTGGCGGCGAACATCATCTGGAAGAACAGCAGCCCGTAGTCGGCCTCGGGCATCGCGTGCGGCAGGAAGCGGTCGGTGCCGATCCAGCCGCTGGCATTGGCGCCGAACATCAGGCCGAAGCCCACGGCCCAGAAAGCGACCGCGCCGAAGCACGTGTCGCAGTAGTTCTTCATGATGACGTTGATCGCGTTCTTGGCGCGGCTCATGCCGCTTTCCAGCAGCGCGAAGCCGGCCTGCATGAAGAACACCAGGCGCCGGCGGCCATCATCCAGACCATGTCGGTCCCGGACTTCAGCTGTTCGATCGTCGTGGGGTCGGCGGCGCGGGAGGCGGCCGCGAGGCTCGCGAGCAGGACGGCGCACGCGAGAGGACGCGCGGCCCGACGGACAGCAGGTTTCAAGACGGATTCCCAACGTTCTGGTGACGCGGCAATGTGGCAAGACACATGCCACCGCGCTGGCCAGCGACCGGACTTCCACGCGACGCATCGGCCGCGTGACGGACTGCTCAGTCCGCGCGCACCTCGACCAGGCAGTCGTAGAAGCTCGGGGCCCGACCGAGGTCGGTGAGCTTCTGGTGGGTGACTTCGTTCACGTTGCTGCCGCGCACGCCGAGCTTGCGCCACCAGATGCCCAGGCCGTTGACCACACCGGGGCGCGCCCGCTCGCTGAGCACGGCCTTGCACCAATACTGGCCGCGCTCGTTGAAGACACGCACCAGCGCACCATCGTGGATGCCGCGCGGCGCCGCGTCGCCCGGGTGGATCTCCAGCACCGGCTCGCCCTCGATGTCGCGCAGGCTCTTCACGTTGACGAAGCTGGAGTTGAGGAAGTTGCGCGCCGGCGGCGAGATCATCGCCAGCGGATAGGCCGCAGCGAGCTCGGGCGTGCTCTGCGCCGACTCGTGGTTGGGCACGTGGTCGGGCACGCCCCAGCCGGGCGCGTCGATGCGGCAGCGCCCGCTCGGCGTGGGGAAGCCGCCGTCGGCGAACGGCGCCTCGGGCAGCGGCAGCTGGACCCAGCCGTGTTCACGCAGCTCGTCGAAGCGCACGTGGCGGCCGAAGGCCTGGCGGGCGATCGCCTCGTCGCTGTCGCCGAAGCAGGGGTCGACATAGCCCATGCGCGCGGCGAGGCGCCGGAAGATCTCGGTGTTGGGCAGCGCCTCGCCCAGCGGCGCGACGGCCGCTTCGTTGATCAGCACCGAGGTGTGGCCGTAGCTGCGGTGCACGTCCAGGTGCTCGAGCTGCGTGGTCGCGGGCAGCACGAAGTCGGCGTGGTCGGCGGTGTCGGTGAGGAAGTGCTCCAGCACCACGGTGAACAGATCCTCGCGCGCGAAGCCCCGCACGACCTGGGGCGATTCGGGCGCCACCGCGACCGGATTGCTGTTGTAGACCACCAGCGCCTCGATCTTCGGGCCGAAGCCGGCCGAGCTCTCGCGCAGCAGGTCGTCTCCGATGGTGCTCATGTTGATCGTGCGCGGACGGCGCGCGCCCAGCAGCTCGGGCCGCTGCAGGGCGCCGTGGTCGATCGGGTACCAGCCGCTGCTCGACAGCAGCAACCCGCCGGCGCGATGCCGCCAGGCGCCGATCAGGCAGGGCAGCGTGGCGATCAGGCGCACCGCGTTGCCGCCGCCATGCACGCGCTGCATGCCGTAGTTGAGGCGGATCGCGGCCGGCCGTGTGCCGCCGTAGTCACGCGCCAGGCCACGCACCTGCTCGGCGTCCAGGCCGCAGACGGCGGCGGTGCGCTCGGGCGTCCAGGCGAGTGCCTTCTCGCGCAGCGCTGGCCAGCCCTCGGTGTGGCGGTCGATGTAGTCATGGTCGAGCCAGTCGTTGACGATCAGCTCGCGCATCAGGCCGAGCGCCAGCGCACCGTCGGTGCCGGGCAGCAGCGCAAGGTGCTGGTGGCACTTGTCGGCGGTCTCGGAGCGGCGCGGATCGATGCAGACCAGCTTCGCGCCGGCGCGCTTGGCCGCCTGGGCGTAGGTCCAGAAGTGCAGGTTCGACGCGATGCTGTTGCTGCCCCAGATCAGGATCAGCTTCGCTTCGGCGAAGTGCTCCACGTGCATGCCGACCTTGGCACCGTAGCTCGCCGTCAGCGCCTCGCCGCCGGCGCTGGCGCAGATGGTGCGGTCGAGCAGCGAGGCCCCCAGGCGGTGGAAGAAGCGCGCGGCCATGCTTTCACCCTGCACCAAGCCCATCGTGCCGGCATAGCTATACGGCACGATGGCCTGCGGGTCGCGCGCAGCGATCGCCTGCAGGCGCGTCGCGATGACGTCCAGCGCCTCGGCCCAGCCGACCCGCTCGAAGCGCCCGGCGCCCTTGGGCCCGACGCGCCGCAGCGGGTGCAGCACGCGCTCGGGGTGGTAGGTGCGCTCGGGATAGCGCGAGACCTTGGTGCACAGCGCGCCGTGGGTGGTCGGGTGGTCGGCGTCGCCCTGGACCTTCACCGCGCGGCCATCGCGCACCGTGACGCGCAACGCGCAGGTGTCGGGGCAGTCGTGCGGGCAGGCGCCGCGCACGCTGCGGGTCAGCCCGCCGTCGCCTTCCACTTGCCGTCCACCTTGCAGAGCTGCTGCTCGCTGCGGGCACTGAGCGCCTTGTGCCGGTTCTCCATCACCACCACGCGGCAACCCGCGCGCTCGCCCTCGCGCGCCGTGACGCTCCCCTCGCTGCCGCTGCGGTCGTTGCGCCAGGTCACCGGCACGCCCAGTTCGGGCGCGGCCAGCGCCTGCGTGACGGCGGCACGGTAGAGCTTGAAATCCTGCTCGTTGAAGCGGCTGATCGGCGTGTTGCGCAGGAAGCCGTAATTGGCGACCTGGGCCAGCGCCGCACTGCCGGCGGCCAGCGCCCCGAACGCCACGGCGGCACCGACAAAGCTTCGTCCTCTCATCGCGGTCCTCCCTGCCGCCCGCGTCTCGGCCGGCCCGGCATGGAGTGTGCCTCGTGCCGGCGGAGGCTGCAGAACGACCCTGTCGCGGCTGCGTCGCCGGGCGCGGCATTACCATGCCGAGGTGGAATCTTCGCCCGCTGGGGAGACGCCGATGCAGTTGATCGAATCCATCCTCGCCGACAGTGCCGCGGTCACCGCGATCCGCCGAGACCTGCACGCCCACCCCGAGCTGTGCTTCGAGGAGCGCCGCACCGCGGACGTGATCGCCCGGACCCTGGGTGACTGGGGTATCCCGGTGCATCGCGGGCTGGGCACGACCGGTGTGGTCGGCATCGTCAAGAATGGCTCGTCTGACCGCGCGATCGGCCTGCGTGCGGACATCGACGCGCTGCCGATCACCGAGCACAACACCTTCCCCCACGCCAGCCGCCACGCCGGCAAGATGCACGCCTGCGGCCATGATGGTCACACCGCGATGCTGCTCGCGGCCGCCCAGCACTTCTCCAGGCACCGGAACTTCGACGGCACCGTCTACCTGATCTTCCAGCCGGCCGAGGAAGGCGGCGGCGGCGCGCGCGAGATGATCAAGGAGGGGCTGTTCGAGCGCTTTCCGATGGAGGCCGTGTTCGGCGCCCACAACTGGCCTGGGCTGAAGGTCGGCCAGTTCGCGCTGAAGACCGGCCCGGTGTTCGCGAGCAGCAACGAGTTCCGCATCACCATCCAGGGCAAGGGCGCGCACGCGGCGATGCCTCATCTCGGTGTCGATCCGGTCCCGGTGGCCTGCCAGATGGTGCAGGCCTTCCAGACCATCATCACGCGCAACAAGCGCCCGCTCGACACCGGCGTGATCTCCGTGACGATGATCCACACCGGCGAGGCCACCAATGTCGTGCCCGACAGCTGCGAGATCCGCGGCACCGTGCGCACCTTCACGACCGAGGTGCTCGACCTGATCGAGCAGCGCATGCGGACCGTCGCCGACGCCACCTGCGCGGCCTTCGAGACGCGCTGCCGCTTCGAGTTCTCGCGCAACTATCCGCCCACCATCAACCATGCGGCGGAGACCGCATTCGCGCAGTCGGTGATGACCGAGGTGGTGGGCGCCGAGAACGTGCTGGAGTTCGAGCCGACGATGGGAGCCGAGGATTTCAGCTACTACCTGCAGCACCGGCCCGGCTGCTATTTCGTCATCGGCAACGGCGACGGCGCGCACCGCGAGGGCGGACACGGCCTGGGCCCTTGCATGCTGCACAACCCGAGCTACGACTTCAACGACGACCTGATCCCGCTCGGGGCAACGCTGTGGGTGCGGCTGGCCGAGCGCTGGCTGGGCACGCCACGCTGACGGATCCTAGAGCCAGCCCTGCTCGCGCAGCGCCGCCTCGCAGTCGGCCGGCCCGGTGAAGTGCAGCGCGCGCCAGCCGGCGGCGCGGGCCGCCTCGATGTTGCCGGCGTGGTCGTCGATGAACAGGCTGCGCGCCGGGTCGATGCCGAAGTCGAGCTCGGCACGCCGGAAGATCGCTGGCTCGGGCTTCATCAGGCCGATGCGCGCCGAGAACAGCCCGGCCTCGAACCACGCCAGGAAGCCGTGCCGGCGCTCGAGGTGGTCCGCATACGGCGCCGGCATGTTCGACAGGTAGTACAGCGGCCGCCGGGCGTCGCGCAGCGCTCGCAACAGCGCCACCGTGCCGGGCTCGGGCTCGAGGTGGGGCGGGATCGCGTCGATCACCGCCCTCACCTCGGCGGTGGCCAGCCCGGTGCGCACGGCGATGCGCGCCGCCAGCGCGTCGGCATCGAGGCTGCCGCGGTCGAACCCGGCCCAGTCGCTGCCGGGGCGAAAGCCCTGGAAGATGCGCTCGGCCAGCGCGCGTGCACCACTGTCGTCGGTGGCGTGCTGCGGCAGCACCTGCTGCAGCAGCGCCAGCGGCTGCCAGCGGAACACGACCCCGCCGAAGTCGAAGACGACGGCCGGACGCGTCACGCGCGCAGCTTCCGCAGCAGACCGGCCGTCGAGGCGTCGAGTCCGCTCGCGTCACCGCTATCCAGGCGCGGCAGCAGTTCGTTGCACATCGCCTTGCCGAGCTCGACCCCCCACTGGTCGAAGCTGTTGATGCCCCACACCACGCCGCTGGTGAAGACGCGGTGCTCGTACATCGCGATCAGCGCGCCCAGCGCAGCCGGATCGAGGCGCTCCAGCAGCAGCGTGGTGCTCGGTCGGTTGCCTGGGAAGCTGCGGTGCCGCGCCAGCACGTCGCGCGGCATGTCGGCTGCGGCCGTCGGGGCCCGCTCGGCCAGCGCCTGTGCCTCGCTTTTGCCCGCCATCAGCGCCTGGGACTGCGCTAGGCAGTTCGCCAGCAGCTTGCGCTGCTGTTCGGCCAGCAATGGCTGAAGGGCCGGCGGCAGATCGAGGTGCGCATGGCTGGTATCGCGCACGGCGATGAACTCGACCGGGATCACGTCGCTGCCCTGGTGCAGCATCTGGAAATAGGCGTGCTGAGCGTTCGTGCCCGGTTCGCCCCAGACCACCGGCGAGGTCGCGAACGGCAGCGGCTCGCCGTCGCGGTCGACGCACTTGCCGTTGCTCTCCATCTCGAGCTGCTGCAGATAGGCCGGCAGGCGGCGCAGGCCCTGGTGATAGGGCGCGACGCTGCGGCTCGTCAGCCCGTGGAAGTTGCGGTACCAGACGTCGAGCAGGCCCAGCAGCACCGGCAGGTTGCGCTCCAGCGGCGCCGTCGCGAAATGGCGATCCATCGCATGGGCGCCGCCCAGCAGTGCGCGGAAGTGCGTGGCACCCAGCGCGATGGCCACCGGCAGGCCGATGGCCGACCACAGCGAGTAGCGGCCGCCGACCCAGTCCCAGAAGCCGAAGGTGGTGTCGATGCCGAAGGCCACCGCGGCGTCGACGTTGGTGGTGGTCGCGACGAAGTGGCGAGCGATGTCGCGTCCACCGCGCGCCAGGAACCAGGCCTTGGCCGTCTCGGCGTTGGCCATCGTCTCCTGGGTGGTGAAGGTCTTGGACGCGATGATGAACAGCGTGCTTTGCGGATCCAGCTGCGTCAACAGCGGTGCGAGCTCGTGGCCGTCGAGGTTGGAGACGAAATGGCTGCGCAGGCCGGCCTGCGTGTAGGCCTGCAGCGCGGGCACCGCCATCTGCGGCCCGAGGTCGGAGCCACCGATGCCGATGTTCACCACATCGGTGATGCCACTGTGCGCGGTGTCGCGCACGCGCTCGGCAAAGGCCAGCATCGCATCGAGCGTCGCGTGCACCTCGCTGCCGTGGGGCGCTGCGTCGCGCGGCGCCCGCAGCGCGGTGTGCAGCACGGCGCGGCCTTCGGTGTTGTTCAGCGGTGCGCCGGCGAGCATCGCGTCGCGCCGCCCTTCCAGGCCGACCTCACGCGCCAGACGCAGCAGCAGCGCCAGCGCGGGCGCATCCAGCCAGTTCTTCGACAGATCGGCGAACAAGTGGGGGGCCTCGACACCGAAGCGCTCGAAGCGCCGCGCATCGCCGGCGAAGGCGGTGCGCAGGTCGAAGTTCGCGGCCGACGCGGCGAAATGCGCGCTCAAGTCCGCCCAGGCCGCCGTGCGGTCGCCACGCACCCAGTAAGCGGACATCACAGCGCCTGGATCAGCCGGTCGAGCTGCGCGGCGTCGACCGCGAAGGCACGGATGCCCTCGGCGAGCTTTTCGGTGGCCATCGCGTCCTCGTTGAGTGCGTAGCGGAAGCTCGCCTCGTTGAAGCTCAGCGCCTTGGCATCGCAGTGCAGCGCGGCATCGACGTCGAGTGCCCGCACCACCGTCGCCTCGCTGGCCTGCAGCTGGGCCAGGAGCTCCGGCGAGATCGTCAGCAGGTCACAGCCCGCCAGTGCCAGGATCTGCCCGGTGTTGCGGAAGCTGGCGCCCATGACCTCGGTCTCGATACCGAACTTGCGGAAGTAGCGCCAGATCTGCGCCACCGACTTCACGCCGGGATCATTGGCACCGGCATTGGCGGCCTCGTCCCAGCGCGCGCCGGCCGCCTTCTTGTGCCAGTCGTGGATGCGCCCGACGAAGGGCGAGATCAGCCGCACGCCCGACTCGCCGCAGGCCACCGCCTGGCAGAACGCGAACAGCAGGGTCAGGTTGCAGTGGATGCCGTGGTGCTCGAGCGCCTTGGCGGCCTGGATGCCTTCCCAGGTGGCGGCGATCTTGATCAGCACGCGCTCGCGAGCGATGCCCTCGGATTCGTACAGCGCCATGATGCGCTGGGCCCGCGCCACGGTGGCCGCGGCATCGAAGCTCAACCGGGCGTCGACCTCGGTCGAAACGCGTCCCGGGACGACGTTGAGAATTTCGCAGCCGAAGCGCACCAGCACGCGGTCGACGATCGCGTCGAGCGGCTGGCCGCGGTGCGCCGCGGCGGTCTGCGCCAGCAGCGGCGCATAGGCCGGCTGGCTGACGGCCTTCAGGATCAGCGACGGGTTGGTGGTGGCATCGCGCGGCGCGAAGGCCGCGATCTGCTTGAAGTCGCCGGTGTCGGCGACCACGGTGGTGTAGGCCTTGAGCTGCTCGAGTTGGCTGGACATGGGCTTCGCGCACGACACGGTCGAGTGAGCGTCGATGGTAAACCGACACCCGTCCCGCACCGCGCCCGCCAGGGCACCGAACTCACGCCTGCACTGGCGAGGGCGTGAGCAAATCGTCGATCCCGTAGAGCCGGGACAGCTCGCTGAGCTTCTCGGGCACGGCCGTCAGCTCGAAACGCTTGCCCCAGGCCTGGGCGAGTCGGCGGCATTCGAGGAGCACGGCCAGTGCCGTGGAGTCGAAGCGCTGCAGCTGCGATCCGTCGATCACCAGCAGCGGCTCGGCCTCGCGCTCCAGCGAGACCTTGAGCAGCCGCAACGTGTCGCGCGCCTCGTTCAGGGTCAGCGTCTCGGGCAGCAGCAGCATGCCCGCTCAGCCCCGGGCGCCAGCGCTCTTGTTGCGCTGGGCCAGTTCGGCGATCAGGCGTCCATGCCCTTGGCTTGATGATGGGCATCCACTGCTGCTGGTAGCTCAGGCCGAGGCGGATGCCCAGCACATCCAGGTCGTGGATCTTCCAGGCATCGCCGGTCCGACGCAGGTAGTAGTTGATGGGCACCGGATCACGCTGGCCGACGATCTTGGTGCGCACGATGACTTCACCGGGGTTGTCCGGACTCTTGACGACCCGGCCGAACTCGATCGTCTGGTCGCGTACCTGCGCGAACGCCGCCGCGTACTGGCGCACCAGCATGACCTTGAACTCGTCCTGGAGCCGGGCGCGCTGGTCCGGCGTCGCCTGACTCCAGGCCGCCTTGCCGGCAGCGAACTCGGTCATGGCGTCGAAGTCCACGTGCGGCAGGATCTTGGCGTCGACCAGCGCGAGGATGCGCTGGGTGTCGCCACCCTGGATGGCCTTGTCGGCCTTGATGGAATCGAGCACCTCGGTGGACACCTGCTTGACCAGGCCGTCGGGCGTCTGCGCCACGGTCTGGGCCAGCGCGACGCCGTGCGCCAGACCGAGGGCGACCAGACTCAGCGACAGGAATTGACGTTTCAGCATGTTTGTTTGCCTTTCAGTGGAAACGACCACGATCGAGCCTTTTGGAGACCGTTTGCGGCGACAAGTTCGCCACGCTACATGACGTTGCAATGAGGTTCAACGCGGCGCAGCGCTCGGGGTTTCAGGATCGGGCGCATCACCACGCCGCGCTCAGGGTCGGGCCTGTGGCACTGGCGCACTGGCGGGCTCCGCCGGCGCAGAGGCAGGAGTAGCCGGTTCATCGGGAACGTAATCCTCTTCGACCGCTCCTGCATCGCGACGCCGGCCGTCCTCCACCAGGCTGCGGCGGCGCTGCAGGTAGGCGTCGCGCACGAAGCTGTACTTGTCGAGCGCGATATCGTCGAGCAGCCCGGTGGCGTCGAGCAGCCCCGCGCGCGTGTTGATCACGCGCAGGCCGGTCAGCGCATTGCGCAACCGGACCGATTCGACCACCTGGTCCGGCGAGGCCAGCAGGTCGACCGGCAGACCGACCGCATCGCGCGCCGAAGACGGCCCCAGCACCGGGAGCACCAGGTAGGCACCGGCATCGAAGCCCCAGACGCCCAGCGTCTGGCCGAAATCCTCGTAGTGCGGCGCGAGGCCCAGCGCGGAGGCCCAGTCGACGAAGCCGACGAGGCCGAACACGGTGTTCGTGCCGAAACGCATCACGTCGTTCGCACTGTCGCCGAAGCGGCCCTGGAGGATCAGATTGAAGGCCGACCAGACATCGCGCAGGTTGTTGAAGAAGTTGTCGATGCCCTGGCGAGCGACCGAGGGCACAACCTCGCGATAGACGCGCGCCGGCGGCGCGATCAGGTACTGGTCCACCGTCTCGTTGAACGCGAAGGTCTTGCGGTTGAGCTTCTCCAGCGGGTCGGGCTGCTCGACGGTGGCGCAGCCGACGAGGCCGAGCGCCAGGGCCACCGCCAGGATCGCCGATCGACAGACACCCGATTTCACTTCTTCGCTCCCTCGCCGTTGTTCGAGTCGGACGACTTGCTGTACAGGAACTGGCTGATCAGGTTCTCCAGCACCACCGCCGACTGCGTGACGCGGATCTTGTCGCCGGTGACCATCAGCTTCTCCTCAGTGCCTGGCTCAAGGCCGATGTACTGCTCGCCGAGCAGCCCAGACGTGAGGATTTTGGCCGAACTGTCCGCCGGGAAGCCGAAGCGCTTCTCGAGATCGATCTCGACGCGGGCCTGGTAGGTGTCGGCATCGAAGCCGATCGCGACCACGCGCCCGACCACGACACCGGCGCTCTTCACCGGCGCGCGCACCTTGAGCCCGCCGATGTTGTCGAAGCGAGCCGAGACCGTGTAGGTGTCGTCGAAGCTCAGGCTCAGCAGGTTGCCGGCCTTCAGGGCCAGGAACACGATCGCCGCGGCACCGATCATCACGAACAGACCGACCCACACGTCATGCTTGGATTTCTGCATCTTCCTACTCCTGACGGGCGCCTCGTCCGTCGTCAAATCGAGAACATCATCGCCGTCAGCACGAAATCGAGCCCGAGCACGGCGAGCGAGGCCACGACGACGGTGCGTGTGGTGGCCCGGGACACACCCTCCGGCGTCGGTTGGCAGGTGTAGCCCTCCCACAGCGCCACGAACGTCACCGTGACACCGAACACGATGCTCTTCACGATGCCGTTGCCGACATCCTTGAACACGTCGACCCCGCCCTGCATCTGCGACCAGAATCCGCCGGCGTCGATGCCGATCAGCAGCACGCCGACCGCCCAGCCTCCCAGGATGCCGACGGCACTGAACACCGCTGCCAACAGCGGCATCGCGAAGACACCGCCCCAGAAACGCGGCGCGAGCACCCGCTGCACCGGGTCGACCGCCATCATCTCCATCGCGGTGAGCTGCTCGCCGGCCTTCATGAGACCGATCTCGGCGGTGAGCGAGGTGCCCGCGCGCCCGGCGAACAGCAGCGCGGTGACCACCGGGCCGAGTTCGCGCACCAGCGACAGCGCGACGAGCAGGCCGAGCGCTTCCGACGAGCCGTAGCGCTGCAGCGTGTAGTAGCCCTGCAGGCCGAGCACGAAGCCGACGAACAGGCCCGACACGGTGATGATCGCGAGCGAGTGGTTGCCCAGGAAGTGCACCTGGTCGACCACCAGCCGCCCGCGCCGCAGGGCCGGACCGAAGCTCGCGAGCATGCGCCCGAACAGGCGCGCCGCGGCACCCAGGCCTGTGAGCTGGGCGCGCACCGCGTATCCGACGTCCGACGGGCGGTACCAGCTCATGAGGAGCCCACCTGGAAGTCCTCGTTCGCGCTCGCGGCGGGGTAATGGAAGCGCACCGGGCCGTCGGCCTGGGCGTCGACGAATTGACGCACCAGCGGATCCTCGCTGGCCCGCATCTCGGCTGGCGTGCCTTGCGCGACCACACCGCCGTTGGCAATGAAGACCACCTGGTCGGCAATCGAGAAGGTCTCGTCGACATCGTGCGAGACCACGATGCTGGTGATGCCGAGCGCCCGGTTGAGCTCGCGGATCAGCCGTGCGGCCACGCCCATCGAGATCGGGTCCAGACCCGCGAAGGGCTCGTCGTAAAGCATCAGTTCGGGGTCGAGCGCGATCGCCCTGGCCAGCGCCACACGGCGCGCCATGCCGCCGGACACCTCACTCGGCATCAGATCGCGAGCACCGCGCAAGCCAACGGCGTTGAGCTTCATCAGCACCAGATCGCGGATGATGGCTTCGCCGAGCCCGCTGTGTTCGCGCAGGGGAAACGCCACGTTGTCGAACACCGACAGGTCGGTGAACAGGGCGCCGAACTGAAACAGCATGCCCATGCGGCGCCTCGCCGCATAGAGGCCGTCCCGGCCCAGCGTGGCGAGGTCGGTGCCGTCGAACAGCACCTTGCCGCTCATCGGCTCGAGCTGACGACCGATCAGTCGCAGCACCGTTGTCTTGCCGCCGCCCGAAGTGCCCATCAGCGCGAGCACGCTGCCGCGCGGTACGACCAGATCCACGTCGCGCAGGATCACGCGCTCGCCGTAGCCGCACGTGACATGCTGGAGTTCGACGAGAGCGTTCGGGTCGCGGCCGGGGATCGACGGCGCTGTTGGACTTGTCATGGGCCGAAGTGAAAAAGCCGAATCAGAGGACCCGGCTTCGCGGATGATAGGGGATACCCGGGGCGCCTGCTGCGCAGCGCCCGGAGGCCGGCCCGTCCGCACGGGCTCGGCGTTGCGGCAGGCCCTAGCGGGGCAGGTCGCTGTATCCCATCAGGAACTCGTCCACGGCGCGGGCGGCCTGGCGCCCTTCGCGGATCGCCCACACCACGAGCGACTGACCACGCGGACGTCTCCGGCAGCGAACACCTTGGGCACATTGGTCTGGTAGCCCCCGGTGAAGTCGGTCGTCGCCTTGGCGTTGCCGCGGCTGTCCTTGTCGATGCCGAAGGCGTCGAGCACGGTCGACACGGGGCTGACGAAGCCCATCGCCAGCAGCACCAGATCGGCCTTGAGCACCTGCTCACTGCCCGGCACCTCGACCATCTTGCCGCCCTGCCACTCGACGCGCACGGTCTTCAGCGCCGTGACCTTGCCCTTGTCGCCGATGAACTCCTTGGTGGCGATCGCGAACTCGCGCTCGCAACCCTCGTCATGGCTGGAGCTGGTGCGCAGCTTGTACGGCCAGTAGGGCCAGGTGAGCTCCTTGTTCTCCTGCTCCGGCGGCATGGGCATCAGCTCGAACTGCGTCACGCTCTTCGCGCCGTGGCGGTTGCTGGTGCCGACGCAGTCGCTGCCCGTGTCGCCACCGCCGATCACGATGACATGCTTGCCGTCGGCGCGGATCTGGCCCTTGAGCTTGTCGCCGGCATTGATCTTGTTCTGCTGCGGCAGGAACTCCATCGCGAAGTGCACGCCGTCGAGATCACGCCCCGGCACCGGCAGGTCGCGACTCTGTTCGGCACCCCCGGTCAGCACGACGGCATCGAACTCGGCCTTCAGCTGCTCGGGCGACACGATCTCCTTGGCCCAGTTCGTGACCTTCGAGCCTTCCGGCAGGTGACCGACCAGCACGCCAGTTCGGAACACCACCCCTTCGGCCTTCATCTGCTCGACGCGCCGATCGATGTGCGTCTTCTCCATCTTGAAGTCGGGGATGCCGTAGCGCAGCAGGCCGCCGATGCGGTCGTTCTTCTCGAACAGCGTGACGGCGTGGCCGGCCCGCGCGAGCTGCTGTGCCGCCGCCATGCCGGCCGGCCCCGAGCCGACGACCGCCACCGTCTTGCCGGTCTTGTGGCGCGCAGGCTGTGCCTGCACCCAACCCTCGGCCCACGCGCGATCGATGATGGCGTGTTCGATGCTCTTGATGCCGACCGCGTCGTCGTTGACATTGAGGGTGCAGGCGGCCTCGCACGGCGCCGGGCAGATGCGCCCGGTGAACTCGGGGAAATTGTTCGTGCTGTGCAGCACCGCGATCGCGTTCGCCCAGTCGCCTCGGTACACGAGGTCGTTGAAGTCGGGAATGATGTTGTTGACCGGACAGCCGCTGTTGCAGAACGGCGTGCCGCAGTCCATGCAGCGCGCGCTCTGGACCTTGGCTTCCTCGTCCTTCAGCCCGATGACGAATTCCTTGTAGTGCTTGAGCCGCTGCTCGACCGGCGCGTAGCCTTCCTCGAGACGCTCGTATTCCAGAAATCCGGTGACTTTTCCCATGGTGTGATGCTCCGTGCGGCCGCTCTGGAAGGCCGGCCTCAGGCCTTGGCCTTGCTCGACTTCTTGTCGTTGGTCCTGGCCTTGGCGATGGTCTCGCTGGCCTCCTTCTTGGCGTGGATCTCGCCCAGCGCCCGCTTGTACTCGTGCGGGAAGACCTTGACGAACTTGCCGCGTGCCGCCGGCCAGTGGTCGAGGATGTCGCGCGCGCGCAGCGAGCCGGTCCAGCGGTGGTGGTCCTCGATCAGCTTGCGCAGCAGCACCTCGTCGGCTACGCCCTTGTGGAAGATGGCGGCCTCCTGGGTGCTGCGCTGTTCGTCGGCCGTGAGTACCTTGTCCATCGCGACCATCGCGGTGTTGCAACGCTGCGAGAAGCTGCCGTCTTCGTCGTAGACGTAGGCGATGCCGCCCGACATGCCGGCCGCAAAGTTGCGCCCGGTCTTGCCGAGCACGACCACCGTGCCGCCGGTCATGTATTCGCAGCCGTGGTCACCGGTTCCTTCGACCACCGTGGTCGCGCCCGACAGTCGCACCGCGAAGCGTTCGCCGGCGACGCCGCGGAAGAAGGCCTCGCCGCTGGTGGCCCCGTAGAGCACCGTGTTGCCGACGATGATGTTCTGCGTGGCGTCGCCTCGGAAGTCGATGCTCGGGCGCACCACCACGCGGCCGCCGCTCAGACCCTTGCCGGTGTAGTCGTTCGCATCGCCGATCAGGTAGAGCGTGATGCCCTGCGCCAGGAAGGCGCCGAAGCTCTGGCCGCCCACGCCTTCCATCTGCATGAAGATGGTGTGGTCGGGCAGGCCTTCGGGCCGGTGGCGGATCAATTCGCCCGACAGCATGGCGCCGACGGTGCGGTTGACGTTGCGCGTCTCGTCCATGAACTGGACCTTCTCGCCACGCTCGATGGCTGGACGGCACTTCTCGATCAGGCGCACGTCGAGGGCCTTGGCCAGGCCGTGATCCTGCACGTCGACCTGGCGACGCGGCACGTCCGCGCCCACCTGCGGCAGGTGGAACACACGCCCGAAATCGAGGCCGCGCGCCTTCCAGTGCGACACGCCCTTCTTGGTGTCGAGCAGATCGGCGCGACCGACCAGTTCGTCGAAGCTGCGGATGCCCAGTTGCGCCATGATCTGGCGCGCTTCCTCGGCAACGAAGAAGAAGTAGTTGACGACGTGCTCGGGCTTGCCCTGGAACTTGGCGCGCAGCACCGGATCCTGCGTTGCCACGCCCACCGGACAGGTGTTGAGGTGGCACTTGCGCATCATGATGCAGCCCTCGACGACCAGCGGTGCGGTCGCGAAGCCGAACTCGTCGGCCCCGAGCAGCGCACCGATCACGACGTCGCGGCCGGTCTTCATCTGACCGTCGGCCTGCACGCGGATGCGGCCACGAAGACCGTTGAGCACCAGCGTCTGCTGGGTCTCGGCCAGGCCAAGCTCCCAGGGCGTGCCGGCGTGCTTGATGCTGGACCACGGCGAGGCCCCGGTACCGCCGTCGTGACCGGCGATCACCACATGGTCGCTCTTGGCCTTGGCGACGCCGGCGGCGATCGTGCCGACACCGACCTCCGACACCAGCTTGACGCTGATGGAGGCGCGCGGGTTGGCGTTCTTCAGGTCGTGGATCAGCTGCGCAAGGTCCTCGATCGAGTAGATGTCGTGGTGCGGCGGCGGCGAGATCAGGCCGACGCCCGGCACCGAGTAGCGCAACATGCCGATGTACTCGGACACCTTGCCACCCGGCAACTGGCCGCCCTCGCCGGGCTTCGCGCCCTGGGCCATCTTGATCTGGATCTGGTCGGCCGAGACCAGGTACTCGGTCGTCACGCCGAAGCGCCCCGACGCCACCTGCTTGATCTTCGAGCGCAGCGAATCGCCGTCCTTCAGCTCGTAGTCGGCCTCGATCACCTTGCTGCCGACCACTTCGCTGACCATCGTGCCCTGCTTGATCGGGATGCCCTTGAGCTCGTTGCGGTAGCGCGCAGGGTCCTCGCCGCCCTCGCCGGTGTTGGACTTGCCGCCGATGCGGTTCATCGCGATCGCGAGGGTGCTGTGCGCCTCGGTGCTGATCGAGCCGAGCGACATGGCGCCGGTGGCGAAACGCTTGACGATCTCGCTGGCCGGTTCGACCTGATCGAGCGGGATGGCCTTGCTGGGGTCGAGCTTGAACTCGAACAGCCCACGCAGCGTCATGTGCCGGCGCGACTGGTCATTGATCAGCTGTGCGTATTCCTTGTAGGTGTCGAACTTGTTCGCGCGCGTGCTGTGTTGCAGCTTCGCGATGGCGTCCGGCGTCCACATGTGCTCCTCGCCGCGTGTACGCCAGGCGTACTCGCCACCGGCGTCGAGCATCGTCGCCAGGACCGGGTCGTCGCCGAAAGCTGCCCTGTGCATGCGCAACGCCTCTTCGGCAACCTCGAACACGCCGATGCCGCCGACTTGCGAGGCCGAGCCGCGGAAGTACTTCTCGACCAGCGGCTTGTTGAGGCCGATCGCCTCGAACAGTTGCGCACCGCAGTAGGACATGTAGGTCGACACGCCCATCTTGGACATGATCTTCGACAAGCCCTTGCCGATCGCCTTGACGTAGTTGTAGATCGCCTTGTCGGCCGAAAGGTCGCCTGGCAACTCCTTGTGCAGCGAGGCCAGCGTCTCCATCGCGAGGTAGGGGTGCACGGCCTCGGCGCCGTAGCCGGCAAGCACGCCGAAATGATGCACCTCACGCGCCGAGCCGGTCTCGACCACCAGGCCGGCGGTGGTGCGCAGGCCCTCGCGAACCAGGTGCTGGTGGATCGCCGACAGGGCCAGCAGCGCGGGGATCGCGATCTGGTCGCGGCTCATGCGACGGTCGGTGATGATCAGGATGTTGTGGCCGCCCTGGATCGCGTCCACCGCCTCGGCGCACAGCGATGCCAGCTTGGCCTCCACGCCCTCACCGCCCCAGGCGTACGGATAGACGATGTTGAGCTCATACGACTTGAATTTGCCGTGCGTCGGCTTCTCGATGCTGCGCAGGCGCGCCATGTCCTCGAAGTCGAGGATGGGTTGCGCGACCTCCAGCCGCATCGGCGGGTTGACCGCATTGATGTCCAGCAGGTTGGGCTTGGGGCCGATGAAGCTGTTCAGCGACATCACGATCGCCTCGCGGATCGGATCGATCGGCGGGTTGGTGACCTGCGCGAACATCTGCTTGAAGTAGCTGTACAGCGGCTTGTTCTTGTCGGACAGCACGGCCAGCGGCGAGTCGTTGCCCATCGATCCGATGCCCTCTTCCCCGGTCTGGGCCATCGGACTCATCAGGAACTTGATGTCTTCCTGCGTGTAACCGAAAGCCTGCTGGCGATCGAGCAGGTTTTCGGCAAAGGCCGGCGCGGCCTCGGCCGGCGCGGCGATGGCGTCGAGCTTGATGCGCACGTTCTCGATCCACTGCCGGTAGGGCTTGGCCGAGGCGTAGGTGTTCTTCAGTTCCTCGTCGTCGACGATGCGGCCCTGTTCCAGGTCGATCAGAAACATCTTGCCGGGTTGCAGGCGCCACTTCTTGACGATCTTGTTCTCCGGGATCGGCAGCACGCCGGACTCGGAGGCCATCACCACCAGATCGTCGTCAGTGACGATGTAGCGGGCCGGACGCAGGCCGTTGCGGTCGAGGGTGGCGCCGATCTGCTTGCCATCGGTGAACACCATCGCGGCGGGACCGTCCCACGGCTCCAGCATTGCAGCGTGGTATTCGTAGAAGGCACGGCGCCGCTCGTCCATCGTCGCATGCTGCTCCCACGCCTCCGGGATCATCATCATCGCGGCGTGAGCCAGCGGGTAGCCGGCCATCGTCAGCAATTCCAGCGCGTTGTCGAAGGTCGCGGTGTCGGACTGGCCATCGAAGCTGATCGGATACAGCTTGTTCAGGTCATCCCCCAGCACCGGCGACTTCATCACGCCCTGGCGCGCGCGCATCCAGTTGAAGTTGCCCTTGACGGTGTTGATCTCGCCGTTGTGCGCCACCATCCGGTAGGGGTGCGCCAGCGGCCATTCCGGGAAGGTGTTGGTCGAGAAGCGTTGGTGCACCAGCGCAAGCGCCGACACCGTGCGTTCGTCTTGCAGATCCAGGTAGTAAGTGCCCACCTGATCAGCAAGCAGCAAACCCTTGTAGATGATGGTGCGGCAGCTCATGCTGGGCACGTAGTACTCGTGGCTGTGCGTGAGCTGCAACTTCTGGATCGCCGCCGATGCCGTCTTGCGGATCACGTAGAGCTTGCGCTCCAGCGCATCGGGCACGATCACGTCGGCGCCACGGCCGATGAAGATCTGACGGATCACCGGCTCCTTGGCCCGCACCGTGGGCGACATCGGCATGGCCCGGTCGACCGGCACGTCGCGCCAGCCCAGCAGCACCTGCCCTTCGGCGTGCACGGCGCGCTCCAGCGCCTGCTCGCAGGCCAGTCGCGAGGCGTGTTCCTTGGGCAGGAAAATCATGCCGACACCGTACTCGCCGGGCGGCGGCAGTTCGATGCCCTGGAGAGCCATCTCGCGCGGTAGTACTCGTCGGGAATCTGGATCAGGATCCCAGCGCCGTCACCCATCAGCTTGTCAGCCCCGACCGCGCCACGGTGATCGAGGTTCTCCAGGATCTTCAGCCCCTGGCCGACGATGCTGTGTGCCTTGACGCCCTTGATGTGCGCCACGAAGCCGACGCCGCAGGCATCGTGTTCATGGGCCGGATCGTAGAGGCCTTCGAGGCGAAGGGTGTCGATGTCTTGCTGGCTTGGGGCGGACGAGGTCACGGCGCTCTCCTGGCGGGAAACGGCCGAGAGATTACGGCAGCGCAGCAAAACTGACAATCAAAAAATTCAGGGTCAGATTCTTATTATTGAGCGCTCGACACTGGTGCGAAATTAAATGGTGACATATCAAATTTGGTGCGCCGGCCGAATCTTCGGTGGTCGGCCTCTGGGCCTCGGCGCGACCGGTCGTGACGAGGCAGAGGCCAGTTGCGCGACGAAACGGTCGGATCCCAGCGCCCAGCCCCCCCGCAGTGCCGCTTCGATGGCCTGCACCTGGCGGTCCGGTAACGCGTGCTCGAGCATGCTGCCGTAGGCCATCTCTCGCTCGAAGGGTGTGTTGCCAAGCGCCCAGTACGCCGCCGGATGCACCAGGAACGGGTCCGCAGCGTGACCGCGGTGGGCCGCTTCGCTGGAACATGGCAGCGACACGGCTGCTGCCGCCTGAGCGCCATGCCCCAGTCGTTCGACATACACCATGCAAGGCAGCAACCACGAGGTCGGTTCGATGACGGCCGCCCGGAAGCGGCCTTCCCACAAGCCGCCAACACGGCCGTGGCGTCGGTTGAAGGCCGACGCATGCCGGCGCGCCACCGATTGCATGACCAGGCTCAGACCACTCGCCTGATCGGGCGTAGCCACCAGATCGAGACGCGACTCGAGCACCGAGTAGGCGTGGATTGCGACGTGATGCTGCGCCGCCACCTCGCGCAGCAACTGCAGCAATGACTGGCGGTCGGTGTCATCCTGCACCATCGTCTGGCCGTGCTGCGCGCGCTGGCTCACCACGTGCGGCAGCGCCGGAACGATCAAGCGGGGCAATCGGGCCATGGCGCGCGAGGGTACACCGCGGCAGCGGCGCGGGCCGCCGGCCGCAGGGGACTCAGAAGCGGTGGCGCAGCGCCAGCGCGATGTTGTGAGCGCCCTTGCCCGCCTCGGAGGTCACACCGCCGAAGAATCCGCCGCCGCCCGGGGCGGCCTGAGCGTTGTCGTCATTGTCGAAGCGGGTCAGCACGAAATTGACGTCGGTGCGCTTCGAGAGTGCATAGGTGTAGACAGCGCCGTAGGACTGAACGTCCGCATCGGCGATGGTGCGATCGTCGTAGTGGTTGTAGGCCACCGTCACGGTGCTCGGGCCGAAGTTGAAACGATAGCCCACGTGGAACAAGCGGGAATCCTGGCGCAACGCACGCTCGAAAGCATTGCCGATCAAGGTGGCGAGCGGCGCAAATGCGGGGCTCGGGTTTTGTGCGATCAAGCCCGCAGTCACGTCCGCGCCGACGCCAGGATTGTCGTCCTTGAAGGTCGCATAGAGCGTCGACAGCTTGCCAGGACCCAGGTCCACCGAAGCACCCAGCAGCACATCCGTCAGAGCCTTGTCGCCGACGGCATTGTTGTTGGTGCCGTAGGCCGCCCCCACCGCGAAGCCGTTGCCCTTGTAGTACGCGTTGGCACTCATGTAGCGGTTGTTGGAGGTGGAATCACCGGTTTCGCCGAAGGCATACATCAGCGTGGCCGTGAAACCATCCTTCTGCAGTCGATAGGCCAGGGCGTTGCTCTTGCGGATGTCGACTGCCGCCGGCAGCGTGGCGATCTGTGCGGCCGACAGGCTGGAATCGGTCTGCATCGAATCGAACACGTAGAACATCTCGTAGGCCGGCGTGTACTGCCGACCCGCCAGCACGGCACCGACCGGTGTGACGAGACCGACGAACGCCTGCCGGTCGAAGACGTTGTTGGTCAGGTTCACGCCGATCTGGCTGCCCAGTTGCGCGCCGACCTGGTTCACGACGGTCTGGGTCGTCACGCCCGGGGCCAGCGGGATCAGCGGCACGCCGAGGAACTGCAGATCGAGAAAGCGGTCCGGGACTTGGATGCCCGATGCCGCCCGATTGCTGATGGCGCCGGTGTCGGCCTCGAAACGGCTTTCGAGCACGAAGAGCGCGCGGTAGCCACCCCCTAGATCTTCATTGCCCTTGAACCCCCAGCGCGAGCCTTCCATGATGCCGCTCGCCAACCGCGTCTTGGCGGCGTCCTGCCCCGAAACGTAGTTGATACCGGCATCCACGCTGCCGTATAGCGTGACCGAATTCTGTGCCTGAGCCGACGCGGCGAAAACCGATGTCGCGGCCAATGCGATGAGGGTCTTGTTCATGGGAAACGTCTCCTGCAGATTCTCGAATCGGGCCATCGTGGCGCTGCCTCGACAACCTCTGCAAATGACTGTATCGACGCCCCCCGGAGCCCCGTAGCGGGTCAACACGGGGATGTTGCGATTTGCTCACAAGGGAGTAGAGACTACCCTCCAGACACCCGTCCGTGGTCTTCGAAGACAGTGCGGCCCGTGATGCGCCGGTGCTCGCTGATCGCGAAGCGATCCGTCATGCCCGCCACATAGTCGGTAACGGCGCGGAACGGCGTGGCGCTTTCGGCCGCAGCCGACGGCAGCTCGGCAGCTCCCGTCACGTAGGCCTCGAACAGTTCGCGTACCACGCATCTTGCGCGGTGCGTCGTGCTCTCGACCTGCGGGTGGCGGTAGAGCTGCGCGAACAGAAAGCGCTTCAGTGCCAGGCTCTCGTCCCGCATCGCCGGCGTGAACTGCACCAGCAACGGCGACATCCTGACATCGGACACCTTCTCGATGCGATGCTGCCGCAGCGCGTCGCGAGTGGCATCGATCACGTCGTAGACCTGGGCGGACAGCAAGCGCCTCAAGGTTTCGAACAAGAGCCTGCGGCCCTCGAGGCCAGGATGCTCACGTCGAGCTGCATCCATGTGGGTTGCCACCAAGGGCACTTCGCGAAGCTGCTCGAGACCGATCAAACCCGAACGCACGCCGTCGTCGACATCGTGTGCGTTGTAGGCGATCTCGTCGGCGAGGTTGCACAACTGCGCCTCCAGGCTGGGCTGCGTGCCGTCGAGAAAGCGGCGCCCGACACCGCCCGGCTCCTGCAGCTCGAGCGCCTGCGCGTTGCGTCTGGAGCAGTGCTTGAGGATGCCTTCCCTTGTCTCGAAACTGAGATTCAATCCTTCGAAGCTAGCGTATCGTTGTTCGAGTCGGTCGACGACCCTCAGCGACTGAAGGTTGTGCTCGAACCCCGAGCCTGCGGATCGATGCGTCGCAAGCAGCCGTTCAACTCATCCTGCCCCGCATGTCCGAACGGGGTGTGTCCCAGATCGTGCGCGAGCGCGATGGCTTCCGTGAGGTCTTCGTTGAGCTGCAGAGCACGGGCTATCGAACGCGCGAGCTGCGCCACCTCGAGCGAGTGCGTGAGCCGCGTCCGGAACAGGTCGCCCTCGTGGTTCAGGAAGACCTGGGTCTTGTAGACGAGGCGTCGGAACGCGGTGGAATGAACGATGCGATCGCGATCGCGCTGGTAATCGTCCCGGGTCGGTGCGGGCGCTTCGGCGTAAAGGCGGCCACGGCCGCTGGCCGGATCGCTGGCGTAGGACGCGAGCGACATCATCAGCGCAGCGTGGGAATCACGTACAGCGCGAAGCGAGGACCTGACGCAAGGTTGCATCCGGCACGCTGCGCAGCACGGCATGCCCGATGGCGTCGAGCAGCACGAACTTGATTTCGCCGGCTTCCGCCTTCTTGTCGAGGCGCATGAGCTCGAGATAGCGATCCGCCCCCAGGTCCGGCCCCTTCACCGGCAAACCCGCACGGTCGATGAGCCGGATCAGGCGCTCCGCGTCCCCCTCGGGCAGCAGGCCCAGTCGCGCCGAGGTTTCGGCTGCCATCGCCATGCCGCAACCGACAGCCTCGCCATGGAGCCACTCTCCGTAACCCAGACCGGCCTCGATCGCATGACCGAAGGTATGGCCGAAATTGAGAATGGCTCGAAGGCCGGCCTCGCGCTCGTCCTGCCCGACGACGGCCGCCTTGATCTCGCACGACCGTCGCACGGCATGGCGCAGGGTGGCCACATCGCGAGCAAGCAACGCATCCAGGTTAGCCTCGACCCAGCCCAGGAAGCTCGCATCGGCGATCGGCCCGTACTTGATGACTTCGGCCAGGCCGGCGCGCAACTCCCGCATCGGCAGCGTGCTCAACGTCTCCAAATCGACGACGACGCAGACCGGCTGATGGAACGCTCCGATCATGTTCTTGCCGCGCGGGTGGTTGATCCCCGTCTTGCCACCCACGGAGGAGTCGACCTGCGCCAGCAGCGTGGTGGGGACCTGAACGAAGGGCACCCCGCGCATGTAGCTGGCTGCGGCGAAGCCGGTCATGTCGCCGACCACCCCACCGCCCAGCGCATAGAGGATCGTCTTCCGATCGGCGCCTCCAGCCAGCAGCGCGTCGAAGATCAGGTTCAGCGTGGTCCAATCCTTGTGGCTTTCGCCGTCGGGCAGCGTGATGAGCTCGACCTGTGCGTGCTTTCCGCGCAGAGCGTCCCTCAGGAGCTGCGCATAGAGCGGCGCCACCGTGGTGTTGCTGACGATGACGGCCAACGGGCTGCGCGGTACGCCTGCAAAACTTTCGGGCGCGCGCAGCAAGCCCGAGCCGATGCGTATGGGATAGCTCCGCTCGCCGAGGGCGATATCGATGGTCTCGATGCCGGAGAGAGGAGTCACAGAGATCGATGACATGCCCGAAGTGTACGGGCCCAGTTCGAGCGTCCTAGCGCGGCGGCTCGACGGCGGAGGCACCCGGTTCGCATCGACGATCCCGGCCAGCTCGAGTTGCATCAGGATCATGCCCACCAGAGTCTGGACCGTCGGCCTCCCCGTCTCGACGACAAAATGCGCAGTCTCGCGGTACAGCGGATCGCGCTCGCGATAGAGCTGCTGCAACCGGGCCCGAGGATCCTTGACCTGCAACAACGGCCTTTGCGTGTCGTGACGCAGGCGCCGGTGCAGTTCTTCCGGCGAGGATCGCAGGTAGAGCACCGTGCAGTCCTCGTGCAGAACGCGGCGATTGACCTCCCGCAAGACGGCACCTCCGCCCGTGGCCAGTACGCCGAGCCGGCTGGCACAGAGCTCGCCGATCACCTGCTGCTCAAGATCGCGAAATCGGCCTTCGCCCTCGCGCTCGAAGTAGGAGCGGATCGGTTCCCCGATCCGCTGTTCGATCACCGTGTCGGAATCCGTGAAACTGACGCCGAGCTTCCGCGCCAGCACGCGGCCGACCGAAGACTTGCCTGAACCGGGGAGCCCGACCAGTGCCAGCCGCATTGCAGCGTCCGGCTGCTGCCCGTCAACGGGCCGTCGTCGGTTTGCCGCGACGCCCTCGATCAACGTGCAGCGGCAGTGCGGTCGGTCACGACCTTGGGCGTCAGGAACACCAGCAGTTCGGTCTTGTTCGACGTCCGGGTCTGGCTGCGGAACAGCGCACCGAGCACCGGCACATCGCCCAGCAGCGGCACCTTGGTGTTGTCGATCTGCTCGGTCTGCTCATAGATGCCACCGATCACCACCGTCCCGCCATTGTCGACCAGCACCTGCGTCTTGACGTGCTTGGTGTTGATCAGGATGCCGGCCGCCGTGGTGGCTCCGGGGCTGTCCTTGTTCACGTCGACGTCGAGGATGATGTTGCCTCCGGGGTGATCTGCGGGATCACTTCGAGCTTCAGCGTCGCCTTGCGGAACTGGATCGCCGTCGCGCCGCTGGAGGTCGCCGTCTGGTACGGAATCTCCGTGCCCTGCTCAATGAGCGCCTTGACCTGATCGGCCGTGACCACACGCGGACTGGACACGATCTTGCCCTTGCCGTCCGCTTCCAACGCGGAGATCTCGAGATTCAGGAAGCGATTCATCGCCGAATTGAAGATCGACACCGCGAACGTGGCCGCGTCGTAGCCGTTCTGACCGACGGCGGGCAGATTGACGAAGTAGCTGTTCGTCGACGGTGTGCCTGTGGTTAACCCGCTGCTGTTGATCGGAGGCGCCTGCCCGGTGGCGGCGCCGATACCGAGGTAATTGCCGCCGATGCCGGCGTTCACCTTCGACGACGGTGCGACGGTCGCACCGAGCTTGGCTCCGAGCGAGCGGCCGAAGGTATCGGTCGCCTCGACGATGCGTGCCTCGATCAGTACCTGACGGACCGGGATGTCGATACGGGCAATGATCTGCGCCACCTCTTCGAGCTTCGAGGGAATATCGCTGACGAAGAGTTGGTTGGTGCGCGTCTCGTACACGATGCTGCCGCGCGGCGACAGGATGCGACTGTTGTTCGATCCGCCGCCCTGTCCACCGTTACCACCTTGCCCGGCCTGCTGCCCCGTGAGCCCCTTCGATACTTCCTCGGCCTTCACATAGTTCAGCTGGAATGCCTGAGTGCGGACTGGCTCAAGAGACGCAATCTGCGCCTTGGATTCCAGTTCGAGCTTCTCCTTCGTGGCAATCTCATCCTTCGGCGCGATCCACAAGACGTTCCCGCTCTTGCGCACACCCAGACCCTTGGCCTGCAGGATGATGTCGAGCGCCTGATCCCAAGGAACATCCTTCAAGCGCAGCGTGACATTGCCGGTCACCGTGTCGCTGGTCACCACGTTGAAGTTGGTGAAATCGGCGATCACCTGCAGCAGCGCACGAACCTCGATGCTCTGGAAATTCAACGAGAGCTTCTCGCCGGCATAGCCCGGACCTTGCGTCAGCTTGTTCGGATCGATCTTCTGCGGACGCACCTCGAGCACGAACTGGTTGTCGGTCTGGTAGGCACTGTGTTCCCACACACCGGTCGGCTCGACCACCATCCTGACCTTGTCGCCGCTCTGAAAGGACGACACGGTCCGCACCGGGGTGCCGAAGTCGGTCACGTCGAGACGGCGACGCAGGCTCTCCGGCAGGCTGGACTTCAGGAATTCAACCACCAGGTTCTGGCCCTGCTGGCGAATGTCGACACCCACCTGGTTGCTGGGCAGATCGACCACCACGCGACCGGCACCATCCTGGCCGCGGCGGAAGTCGACGGCACGCAGCACCTGCGGTGCGTCATTGAGGCTGTCGGCAAAATGAACCGGCGCCGCCGTCGCTGGGGCGGCGACGGGAGCGGCCGCCGTGGGTGCGGCCGCAACATTGCCACTGGTCTGCAGCGTCAACACGAGAGTCTTGCCGTCGAGCGTCGCCGAATAATTGCCCGGTTGCTTCAGGTTCAGCACGAGGCGGGTCCGATCGCCCGCCTGAGCGACGTTGACGGATCGCAGGTTGCCTTGGTTGACGTCGACGCTGGAACGGCCCAGTGCGTTGCTCACCCCCGGAAGATCGATCGCGATGCGCGGCGGCGTCTGGACAGCGAACCCTGCCGGCACGGCCCCCAACGCTTCACTCAGTTCGATGCGCACCACGTCGGCCGCGCCCTGCTGGCTGCTGTTGATCGCCTGAATCGCGTTCTCCGCCCACGCGGACACCGCGGAGAAGAACAGCGCGAGCGCGACGGCTGGTGCTCGCCATTGGTTCATGGTCGTGATCTCCCGAATTTTCGTCATCGCGCCTTCTCCTGCAGCTGGAGGGCAGAGGGACGCTCTATCCATTCACCCGCGGCATCCTGAACAACTTCCCGCACGCCCACCTCGGTCTCGGAGATCTTTGTGATCTTTCCGTAGTTTTGACCGAGATAGTCACCCACCTTGACCTGGTAGAGCAGGTTGTCGACTCGCAACAGTGCGAACTGACGCCCTTGCTTGGACACACTGCCGACCATGCTCATGGAGTCGAGCGGATAGGCCTCCAGCGGCTCCTTGCGGCGGTTCATCTCGCCCGCCAGCAGTGAATTCGGCTGACGCGCCTCCTGCTTGAGGGCCACCGCGAGCTTTTGGCTGCTGAACGGTTCTACCGCACGAGCCTGCTCATAAGGTTGCGGATCGAAGCGCTTCGGTGGCGACAGCGGTGCGATGCTGGGGCGGACTTCACGACGCTGCTGGTCCATCCAGGCCTGAAGTTCTTCCTGCTCGGCGCCGCAGGCCGACAGCAGCATCAAGGCTGCCATTGCGGACATCATCAGCGCAGTGCGTTGCAACGGCCTGGTCATTTCTTTGCCCCCGCTGCAGCCTTCTGGCTGGCTTCCCGCGCCTTGCGCTGAGTCTCCACCTCGCTCGGATCAAGGTAGCGATAGGTGCGCGCCAGGGCGTCCATGCTCAGGTTGCCGGTCCCCGCACTGGCTGCATTCTGCGCGCCACCGGGTCCGACGCCGGAAATGTTGAGGTTGTGCAAGGTCACGATCCGGGACAGGTTTGCCACGTCTGCAGCGAAGGAGCCTATGTCGTGGTACCTGCCCGTGACGCGGATCGCGATCGGCAATTCGGCGTAATAGTCCTTGACCGCCACCTGCCCAGGCCGGAAAAGCTCGAACTGCAAACCACGGCCCAGACCGGCCTGGTTGATGTCCGACAGCAGAGCATCCATCTCGGCCTTGCCCGGCAACTGCTTCTCCAGTTGCGTGACGTACTCCTGAACCTGGATCTTCTGCTTGCGCAGTTCGCCGAGGTTCACCGCCTGGGCCAGCTTGGCGCGGTAGTCCTGCCGCAGACCCGGTTCGCGGTCGCGCTCGGCCTGCAACTCGTCAGCCGTCGCCGACAGCAGAACGAACCAGGCCACCACCACCAACGCAGCCGCCACGGCCACGAAGGTCACCAACTTGGGCAGCCACGGCCACTGCCCGGGTTCGTTGGTATTCAGCCCACGGAACTGCCCGGAAAGATCTTGCAGGACGGAGTTCAGATCGAGTGCGGGGTTCTTTTTCGTTGCCATCTGAGCGTCCTCAGGAACGGGGCACCGACGCGGCCGCCGCCGGAGCCGAGGCCCCCGCAGCGCCGGGGACCGCCGACTTGTCCGGCGTCTCCACTTGAGGACGCTTGAGACCGACCTTCACCACGAAATCGAACAATCGCTTCTGCTCGCGGTTGGGCGTCGTCAGGCTGGCCGCCTTGATCTCCACCAACTCCGGCTTCTCGAGCCAAGTCGAGTTGTAGGCAGTGTTGCGCAGAAACTCGGAGACGCGTTCGTTCGTCTGCGCAATGCCGTTGATTGCCACCACCTGACCATCCTGCTTGATCGTGGTCAGGTACACGCCTTCGGGCGTCTGCTTGACGAGTTCGTTCAGAAGGTACACAGGGATGTTGCGATCCGTCTGCAGATCTTCGACGGCCTTCTGACGCGCCTTCAGGCTGTCGATCTCGGCCTTGAGCGTCGCGATGTCCTTGATCTGCTCCTCGAGCTTCTTGATCTCGGCTGTCAGGTAGGCATTGCGCTCTTGCTGGGTGCTGATCATCTGTTGCAGCACCAGGTACCAGAGCGCCGCAATGGCGATACCGGCTGCAGCCGCGACACCCAGCCCGACGAAGAAGGCCTTCTTGCGACGCTGCCGCCGCTCTTCGCGATGCGGCAGGAGGTTGATCAAGATCATTACAGGAACCTCCGCATCGCCAGGCCGCACGCGGTCAGGTAGGCCGGGGCTTCACGGCGCAGCTTGCTCTCGCGCACAGCGGACCCGAGGCGCATGCCTTCGAAAGGATTGACGACCATCGACGCAAAGCCCGTCAATTCGGTCACCCGCTCCTTCAAGCCAGGCAAGGTTGCGGTGCCACCACCCAACATCACGTAGTGCACCTTGTGGTGCGGTGTGCTGGTGAAGAAATACTGCAATGCCCGACCGATCTCCTGCGCCAGACTGTCGACAAACGGCACCAGCAGACTCGATTCGTAGTCTTCCGGAAGATCACTGGCCAGCTTCTTCTGCTCGGCCTCTTCGAACGAGAAGCCATACTGGCGCGAGATCATTTGCGTCAGCTGCGACCCCCCGAAGGCTTGGTCACGGTCGTACAGCAGTTCCTCGTCGCGAAGCACCTTGAGGCTGGTGGTTTCGGCGCCGATCTCGAACAGCGCCACCAACGCATCACGCCCTTCGTTAGGCAAGGCCGAGACGATGCGCATCATGGCCAGACGAGAGGCATGTGACTCGATATCCAGCACGACCGGCTTCAGCCCGGCGGCCTCGGCGAGGCCCTGGCGATCCTGCACCCGATCTTTCCGCGACGCAGCAATCAGCACCTCGACGTCGCCGACCGAGGACGGGCTCGGCCCGACGACACAGAAATCCAGGCTCACCTCATCCAGCGAAAACGGAATGTACTGATTGGCCTCGGACTCGACCTGGAGTTCGAGTTCCTCGTCACGCAAGCCGGCCGGCAGCATGATCTTCTTCGTGATCACTGCCGACTGTGGCATCGCCATCGCCACTCGCTTGGAACGGGTACCGCTCTTGCTGACGACACGGCGCACCGCGTCGGCCACTTCATCGAATTTCTCGATCTGGCCGTCAGCGATCCAGCCTCGCTCGAAACTCTCGGTGGCAAAACGTTCAAGCACGTACTGGCCCGAGGCGGACTGACCCAGCTCGACGAGCTTGACGCTCGAGGAGCTGATGTCCAGCCCGACGAGCGGCGCTTGCTTGCCTCCCATCAACCCGTCTAGAAAGCCCACACGGTCTCCCGCTCGCCGCTGCACGGCTGTTAAGAAGTTACTTCAATGCTAGCAGTAAAGCCTTTGTGTCCCAATGCTTTCGGGCTGCGCGTCGGCGACCACGCGACAAGCTCACGTTGCAAAACTCACGGTCCGGGCAAGCGCCTAGTCCCCCGCACACCGGGCACCGGTGGGCATGCCGGGACGCGATCCATGTCGTTCGGAGCGCATTTCTATAATCGTTAGGTCCTGCTGGAGATTCATGAGCGCCAAAGATCGCAAACCCTCGCCGACGGCGTCCACATCTTCCCGAGCCGGTTTTCTATCCAACCTGCCCGCCGCGGCCCGGTGGCCCCTGCTGGTCGGCGGGTCGGCACTGGCGCTCGTCGTATCAGGACTGCTGGGTGGCTTCGCGCTGCTGGCGATCGCGTTGGCCGTGGCCTACCCGAACCTGCCCGAGATCAGCAGCCTCACCGATTACCGGCCCAAGCTGCCCCTGCGCGTCTTCTCCGCCGATGAAGTACTGATCGGCGAGTACGGCGAAGAGCGTCGTCTGTTCGCGCCGATCGGTCAGATTCCGAAGGTGATGCGCGAGGCGGTGCTGTCGATCGAGGACGCGCGCTTCTATCAACACGGCGGCGTCGACTACATCGGGATCGTGCGCGCGGGGCTCGCCAACGTCGGCGAATCCCGCAGCAGGGTGCCTCGACGATCACGATGCAGGTGGCACGCAACTTCTACCTGCCGACCGAGAAGACCTTCATCCGCAAGGTGTACGAGATCCTGCTGGCGCTGAAGATCGAAAGCCAGCTCAGCAAGGACCAGATCCTCGAGGTCTACATGAACCAGATCTATCTGGGGCAGCGCGCCTACGGTTTCGCGGCCGCCTCGGAGATCTACTTCGGCAAGCCGCTGAAGGACGTGACGGCCGCCGAGGCGGCCATGCTCGCAGGTCTGCCGAAGGCGCCGTCGGCCTACAACCCGGTCGCCAATCCGACGCGGGCGCGACAGAGGCAGCAGTACATCATCGAGCGGATGTACGAGAACGGCTACCTGACCGAGGAACAGGCCGAGGCTGCCAAGGCTGAGCAGCTCAAGTACCGCAGGGACATTTCGGTCCCACTGCACGCCGAGTACGTGGCCGAGACGGCTCGCCAGCTGATCTTCAGCCAGTACGGCGAGAGCGCCTACACCCGCGGCCTGAACGTCTACACCAGCGTGCGCGCGGTCGAGCAGGAAGCGGCCTACCGGGCGCTGCGCCGAGGCATCACGGACTACGAACGACGGCAGGTGTACCGGGGACCAGAGGGCTATGTGGACCTGCCCGCGGACCCCAAGGCGCTCGACGCCCGGGTCGCAGAAGCGCTTGACGAGCATCCAGACAATGACGAAATCAAGGCGGCGGTCGTGCTCGAAGCCAGTTCCAAGCAGGTCGTGGCCGTGCTGCAGAGCGGCGACACCTTGACGATCACCGGCGAAGGCCTGCGTCCGGCGACCTCGGGACTGTCGCCCAAGGCCGGCCCCAAGGTCCAGATCCGTCGAGGCGCGGTGATCCGCGTCATCAGGGGGGCGAAGGACGTCTGGTCGATCACCCAGGTGCCCGAGGTCGAGGGCGCCTTCGTCTCCATCGACTCGCGCACCGGCGCGATCCGCACCATGGTTGGTGGCTTCGACCATGCGAAGAGCAAGTTCAACCATGTGACCCAGGCCTGGCGCCAGCCGGGTTCGAGCTTCAAGCCCTTCATCTACTCGGCCTCGCTCGAGAAGGGCTTCACACCGGCCACGGTGATCAACGACGCGCCGCTGTTCTTTGACGCGGCCGCTACCGGCAGCCAGCCCTGGGAGCCGAAGAACTACGACGGCACATTCGACGGCCCGATGTCGATGCGCCGCGCGCTGGCGAAGTCGAAGAACATGGTGTCGATCCGCATCCTGGAGGCGATCGGCACCGACTACGCGCAGAACTGGATCACCCGCTTCGGCTTCGACGCCGACAAGCACCAGCTACCTGCCGATGGCGCTGGGAACCGGCTCGGTCACGCCGCTGCAGATGGCCGCGGGCTATGCGGTGTTTGCCAACGGCGGCTACCGCGTCAACCCGGTGCTTGTCACGCGGGTCACCGACAACCGCGGCCGCATCCTGGCGCAGACCGAACCGGCACCGCTGGACGAGTCGGCGCGCGTGATCGACGGTCGCAATGCCTTCGTGATGAGCAGCCTGCTGCAGGAGGTCACGCGCTCAGGCACCGCAGCGCGTGCCCAGGCCACCCTGAAGCGAACCGACGTCTACGGCAAGACAGGCACCACCAACGACTCCCAGGACGCGTGGTTCGCCGGCTACACGCCGAACCTGGTGGCAGTGGTGTGGATCGGCTACGACCAACCGCGCAAGCTCGGCGACCGGGAAACCGGTGGCGGGCTGTCCCTGCCGGTGTGGATCGATTACATGAGCGTGGCACTCAAGGGCGTGAAGGTGACCGAACTCACACCTCCGGAAGGCCTGCTCAATGTCGGCGGCGAGTGGTACTACGAAGAATACGGCCCGGGCAACGGCGTCAGCAGCCTTGGGCTCGACACACCTGCGGCTCCCGCGCCCACTGAGGAAGAGCGCAAGAGCATCCTCGACCTGTTCAAGAACTGATCGTCATCCCGGCAGGTGCGTCGCCGGCGCCATGCCGTCAGATCGTCGGCGGCGCGAAGTTCAAGGGTCGGCCCGCCTGCTCGCTCGCGCAACGCGACAGCGTGACAAAGAAGTCCTCCTCGGTCTTGGTGTCGCACCAGGTGCCTGCCACATGGCGATAGTGAAAGCCGCCGCTGCGTGCCGCCAGCCAGATCTCCTGCAAGGGCGGCTGGGTGTTCACGACGATCTTGCTGCCATTCGGAAAGCTCAGCTCGAGCAAACCGCCGGTGCGCGCTGCATCGATATCGACCACATCGTCCTGCAGCCAGCGATCGACCTGCAGTTCGATGCCGCCCAGCACGGCTCTCGTCAGCGCCTGGTAGTCGGCGTCGCTCAGCGCAGAGGCGGGGGTCGCGGTGCTCATTCGTAGAATCCGATGATGTTGAAACCTGCTTCGATTCTAGGCAGCCGCATCTCCGTGATCGCGGTGTGTGCTTTGCTGGGCGGACTGACCCTGGGTGGCTGCGGCCAGAAGGGCGCGCTCTACCTGCCGGGATCGTCGAAGCCCGCGCCGGCTCCCGGCCAGGCCGCCTCTGCGCCCACCGGGGTCGCCCGATGACGCTGCCCGGCGCCCCATTCGTCGCCTACCGCGGCACGGAGTTGTTCATCGACGGTTGCGCGGCAAGCGAGCTTGCGGCACGCTTCGGCACCCCGCTTTACGTCTACAGCCGCCGCGCCATGCTCGCCGCGCTGGCGCCGTACCAGCGGGCGCTGGCCGGGCGGGAGCACCTGATCTGCTACGCGATGAAGGCAAGTTCGAGCCTGGCGGTGTTGCAGACCTTCGCCCAGGCCGGATGCGGCTTCGACATCGTCTCGGGTGGCGAACTCGATCGCGTACTGGCGGCCGGCGGTGACCCGGGCAAGGTGGTGTTTTCAGGGCTCGGCAAGACGCGTGCGGAGATGCGGCGTGCGCTCGAGATCGGCGTGCGCTGCTTCAACGTCGAAAGCGAGGCGGAGTTGGACGTGCTGTCCGAGGTGGCGTTGTCGCTCGGCCGGGTCGCCCCGGTCAGCCTGCGCGTCAACCCCGACGTCGACGCGAAGACCCACCCCTACATCTCCACCGGACTGAAGGGCAACAAGTTCGGCATCGCGCACGACCGGGCCGTCGCGGCCTACCGCCGCGCGGCGCAGCTCCCCGGGCTCAAAGTGGTGGGGATCGACTGCCACATCGGCTCTCAGATCACCGAGATCGCGCCCTATCTCGATGCCGCCGACCGCGTTCTGGACCTGGTCGAGGCGATCGAATCGAGCGGCCTGCGGATCCACCACCTCGACCTCGGCGGCGGCCTGGGCATCCAGTACACCGATGAACGACCGCCAGCCGCCGACGCCCTGATCGGCGCACTGCTGGCGCGCCTCGACGCCCGGGGGCACGGTGCGCGCACGCTGGTATTCGAGCCGGGTCGCTCGCTGGTCGGCAATGCAGGTGTGCTGCTGTCCGAGGTGCTGTACCTGAAGCCCGGTACGCACAAGAACTTCTGCGTCGTCGATGCCGCCATGAACGACCTGATGCGTCCTGCCCTGTACGAAGCGACGATGGGCATCGTGCCCTGCCGACTGCGGGACGGCGTGCCTGTCGTCTACGACGTGGTCGGCCCGGTGTGCGAATCGGGTGACTGGCTGGGCCGTGACCGTGCGCTGGCACTGCAGCCGGGCGATGCCGTCGCGGTCCTCAGCGCCGGAGCCTATGGCATGAGCATGGCCAGCAACTACAACAGCCGCCCGAGGGCCGCCGAGGTGATGGTCGATGGCGACGTGGCCACGCTGATCCGTGAACGCGAACCCGTCGCGGAGCTGTTCCGCGGAGAACATTTGCTGCCCGCTGACTGACGTCCTCCGGCGGGGCAGCTCAAAGCCGCCCTTCGCTCACGGCGTGGCAGGCCACGCGGATGCCGTCGATCGCCTGCCAGGCCGGCCGCTCGCGCCGGCAACGCTCGTCGGCATGCGGGCAGCGCGGATGGAAACTGCAGCCGCTGGGTGGCTGCAAGGGGTTGGGCACTTCGCCTTGGACCGGTATGCGCGGCCGCCCGCTCATCTGCAGATCGGGCACCGCATCGAGCAGCATGCGCGTGTACGGATGCCGGGGCCGACCGAACAACGTGCGCTTCGGCGCCAGTTCGACCAGCCGGCCGAGGTACATGACACCCACCTGATCGGCGACGTGTCGCACGACGGCGAGGTTGTGCGAGATGAACAGGTAGGTCAGGCCGCGCTCGCGCTGCAGGTCCTTCATCAGGTTGAGCACCTGGGCCTGCACCGACACGTCGAGCGCCGAGGTCGGCTCGTCGCACACCAGGAAGTCCGGCGACGTGGCCAGCGCCCGCGCGATCGAGATGCGCTGGCGCTGGCCGCCCGAGAACTGGTGCGGGAACTTGCCGGCGTCTGCCTCGGCCAGCCCCACGGACGCGAGCAGCGCACCCACGCGCTCGCGCAGGGCCGCGGGCCGGCGTTCCACGCCCTGCTCGATCAGCGGCTCGGCCACGATGGACTGCACGCTCCAGCGCGGGTTGAGACTGGCGTAGGGGTCCTGGAAGATCATCTGCAGACGGTGCTGTGGCCCGGCCAGCACGCGTGACAGGTCTTCACCGCCGAATCGCACCGATCCGCTACTGGGCCGGTGCAGGCCGACCAGCAGCCGCGCCACCGTGCTCTTGCCGCAGCCCGATTCGCCGACCAGCGCCAGCGTCTGGCCGCGCTCGATCACGAAGTTCACGCCGTCGACGGCCTGGACGGTCTGCCGCGGCCTGCGCGCCAGCACACGCTCGAACCACGGAGGGGAGACGTCGAAGTGCTTGACCAGGTCGCGCACCTCGACCAGCGGCAACGCCTCGCCCGGTGCACTCATGCTGGCCGCTCCGCTGCTGCCTCGACCAGCCAGCAGGCCGCCCACGTGCGGCCCGCGTCCGACAGCGTCGGACGCTCGGCGCGGCAGCGATCGAAGGCGTGCGGGCAGCGCGGATGGAAGGCGCAGCCGACGGGAATCACGTCCAGCCGCGGCATGCTGCCGTCGATCTGCGCGAGCCGCTCGCGGTCTTCGTTCATCGACGGGATCGAGCGCATCAGACCGACCGTGTACGGGTGCCCCGGCGCGTGCACCACGTCGCGCACCGCGCCGATCTCGACGATGCGCCCCGCGTACATCACCGCCACCCGATCGCAGGCCTCGGCGATCACTCCCATGTCGTGCGTCACCAGCATCACCGCCGCGCCCTGCTCCTTGCACAGGCGCTTGAGCAGGTCGATCACCTGAGCCTGGATCGACACGTCGAGTGCGGTGGTCGGCTCGTCAGCGATCACCAGCTCCGGGTTCGCGGCCAGCGCCAGCGCGATCACGACCCGCTGACGCATGCCGCCGGAGAACTGGTGCGGGTAGTGGTCGATGCGTGCCTCGGGCGCCGGGATGCCGGTGTCGCGCAGCAGCGCCACGGCGCGCTCCCGCGCCGCACGCGCGTCGAGCGGCAGGTGGGTGCGGAGGGTCTCGACCAGTTGCTGGCCGACGGTGTACAGCGGGTCGAGCGAGGTCAGCGGATCCTGGAAGATCGCGCCGATGCGCCGGCCGCGGATGCGGCGCCATGCGGCCGGCGGCAGGTCGTCGATGCGCTGGCCCGCCAGCCAAATCTGCCCGCCGGCGATGCGCCCTGGCGGCTCCAACAGGCCGATGATGGCCGCGCCGGTGAGCGACTTGCCGGCCCCCGACTCGCCGACCACGCCCAGGATCTCACCGGGCGCAATGTCGAACGACAGGCCATCGAGCGCCCGCAGCGTTCCGCGACGACCGGGAAACTCGACCACCAGATCGCGCACCTCGAGCAGGCCGGGCGGCTTCAGCATGGCAGCGGATGGCTCATCTCAGCCTCGGATTCAGCGCGTCGCGCAGCCAGTCGCCGAGCAGGTTCACGCTCAGCGCGATCAGCCCCAGCATCGCGCCAGGAAAGAGCGCGATCCACCACTCGCCGCTGAACAGGAAGTCGTTGCCAATGCGGATCAGGGTGCCCAGCGAGGGCGAGGTCGGCGGCACGCCGACGCCGAGGAAGCTCAGCGTTGCCTCGGTGATGATGGCCGTGGCGACCTGGATCGTCGCCAGCACGAACACCGGCCCGAGCACGTTCGGCAGCACGTGGCGACGCATGATGCGCACCGGCGACACGCCGATCACGCGTGCCGCCTGCACGTACTCCTTCTGTCGCTCGACCAGGGTCGACCCGCGCACTGCGCGCGCGTAAGGCACCCAGCCGGTCAACGAGATGGCGAGGATCAGCACGCCGAAGGCCAGCGCCTCGTGGGCCGCGGGGAAGACCGCGCGACCCACGCCGTCGATCATCAAGGCCACCAGGATGGCCGGAAAGGACAGCATCACATCACACACGCGCATGATGAAAGCATCGACGCGACCGCCGACGAAGCCCGACACCAGACCCAGCGTCACGCCGACCAGCATCGACAGCAGCACCGAGGCCACGCCCACGGCCAGCGAGATCCGTGCGCCGTACATCAGCGCCGAGAGGATGTCGCGCCCCTGGTCGTCGGTGCCCAGCAGGTAGGCGCTCTTGCCCTCGGCCATCCAGACGGGCGGCAGGCGCGAGTCCCCGAGGTCGAGCGTCGCGAGATCGAAGGGATCGTGCGGCGCCACGAGCGGCGCCAGCACCGCGCAAAGCAGGCAGGCCGCGGCGATGATCGCCGCCAGCATGGCCACCGGCGAGGCGCGAAAGCTCTGCCAGATCTCGCCGTCTACGAAGCGATGACAGGCGTCTGCGTTCATCTCGCGATCGTCTGCGTCACCCATGCGCGGCTTCGCGATCAGGGCGCAGCCGCGGATCGACCACCAAGTAGAGCAGGTCGACGGCCAGGTTGATCGCCACGAAGATCAGCGCGACGAGACACAGGTAGGCCGCCATCACCGGCACGTCGGCAAAGCTCACGGCCTGAATGAACAACAGACCCATCCCCGGCCACTGGAACACCGTCTCGGTGATGATCGCGAATGCGATCAACGAACCCAGTTGCAGCCCGGTGATCGTGATCACCGGCACCAGCGTGTTCTTCAGGCATGGCCGAAATGCACCGCGCGATCGCTCAGGCCCGCGCGCGCGCGAAGCGGATGTAGTCGCTGCGCAGCACCTCGAGCATCTCGGTGCGCACCAGCCGCATGATCAGCGCGAGCTGAAACACCGCGAGCGTGATGGACGGCAGCACCAGATGCTGCCAGCCGCTGACAGTGAACCAACCGCTCGTCCAGCCACCGATGCGCAGCACCTCGCCACGGCCGAAGCTCGGCAACCAATGCAGGCCGACGGAGAACACGAGGATCAGCAGGATGCCGATCAGGAAGGTGGGCAACGAGACACCGAGCAGAGACACCGTCATCAGGATCTGCGACACGATACTGCCCCGCCTCAGCGCCGCGATCACGCCCATCGGCACGCCGATCCCCAGCGCGAGCACCGCGGCCGTGATCGCGAGTTCCAGGGTCGCGGGCAAGCGCTCGGCGATCAAGGTCGACACCTTGCGTCCCTGGCGCAGGCTCAGGCCGAAATCCCCCTGCACGGCGTTGCCGACGAAGCGCGCGAACTGCAAGGGCACGGAGCGATCCAGGCCGAGGTCGGCACGCAACTGCGTGCGCTGCTCGGGCGTCGCATCCTGCCCGAGCAGATGGGTCACCGGATCGCCGACGTGCTGGAACAGCATGAACGAGATGAAGCCACGGCCAACATCACGATCACGGCTTGGAGCAGGCGGCGAAGGATGAGGGCGAGCATGGCTTCCGGTTATGGGCGACCATCGAGTGACTTGAGCGCGCCGGTCCGCAGCATAAGTGCCACGCTCGAATCACAGCGGCTGTCGCGACAGCATCGAACTGGGACCATTAACGAGATGTTGTTCGTTTCATCGTCGACCTTGACCGCACGCTCGACGTTCTGGACGTAGGCGTCTAGGTTCGAGGCCTTGCCCATCGCGAGCAACCGCGAAAAACAGGGTCGTCGGGGCCGAACGCACCGCCGTTAAGGAAGCACACGCCGTCAAGCAGCGCAACAGACAGCTGCGTTAGGTCGACTGTTTGGCGCGGGTCTCGAGCAGAATTCAACCTCGACGCGGCAATGTGCATCGATGAACTCTGTCACGAAGATCTGATCATCAGAAATTCACGAACTGCGCGTCCGAGAGGAGGCCTTGCGCAACGCAAAAAAAAGCAGCCCCGAAGGGCTGCTCCTACGACCCGGTGGGAACAGAAGTCAGAATGTGTGGGCCACACCTAGCAGCGTAATCTCACGCTTGATAGACAGGCTGTTGTCGTTGTCACCGCTACGCTCGGTGTATGCCGAGTACAGTGTGGTGCGCTTCGACAGCGAGTAGCGAGCGGAAATGCCGTACTTCGACAGATCCTGATCAGCGCCTCCAACGATATCGTAGCTGGCACGTGCGTACTGCCCGCGGATGCTCAGATTGCCGAACGGCACCATCACGCCAACGGTGTAGGCGTCGTAGTCCTTAATCGACCCTACTGCACCCGTTGGAGCGACTGTCTGGGTACCGTAGTCCGATGTGTTCTGGTAACCCGCGAAGAGAGTGGCTACACCGAAGTTGTAGTTACCCCCCACAGTCGTCACCTTGTTATAGGTATCACCGAAACCGTCATAAGCTTCGTAAGTCAGGGCCGCTGCGACAGGCCCACTCTTGAAAGTCGCCGACAGACCCTGATGGCGCGCCGACGCAGGCCCTTCGCCTAGCCCGACCATGCCAAGAAGCTGGAAACCGCCGAAGCTCGGCGAGACGTAGCCGACCGCGTTGCTGACGCGGACAGTCAGCTCCTGAAAAATGGGGCGGTTGCCGGCAGCACCGGCCACAACATTCAGCACTTCGGTGAGCTTCATTTCACCGAGACCGGTGACGTCGACGAATCCGCCAATCGTCTGGCGACTCAGTGTGTCCTGACGGCCAAAGCGAACTTCGCCCAGAGACGCAGTATTGAGCCCAACAAAGGATGCTCGATTGAAAAGGTCACCCGCCGTATTGCTCCCAGTATCGAGATTGAATCCCGACTCGAGAACGAACAGGGCCTTCAATCCACCGCCGAGATCTTCGACACCACGCAGACCCCAACGCGAACCACCGATACCACTGGACGTACCGCCGTCCTTCATGTTCCAAATAGATTCTCCGCGATTGTCGCCGGGAGTTGTGCGGGTGATGTTGGTGTCGGCACGACCGTAGAGCGTCACCGACGATTGCGCCGAAGCGGCGCCGGCGAACGCACCCAGAGCGGCCAGAGCGAGTACTGATTTTTTCATTGCAACTATCTCCAGAGTTGAACATGTGGTTTCGGTGAATCCGGCCCCTCGGATGCTGCGTGCGACACCCGAAGCTGCTCACCGCCCCAACTGAGGAGCGATTCCACCAGACCGTTGCGCCCCCCGCCAGCACTGAGCTTGTTCTATGCTTATTCTGTTGCGGGACGACAACTTTGATGCACAAACTTGGTGCGCAAATGCCCTGACATACGACTGTCATGAATGAGATCATTCACGAACAACGGCCTTTCGGCCCTTGAAGACCCCCTTCCCGCACCGCTTCGACCATGCGTTCACTCAGCCGCACCGATCAGGTGATTTCTTCACTCGACAAGGCCTTGAGCACGGTGTTCGCGGCTCACTCGGCGTCCCGGCCCGCCCCCAGGCCCGCCGCCGATCCCGGCCTGACACTGACACCGCAGGAAAAGGCGTTGTCGGCCTCCCTGATGCGCGTCAATCATGTCGGCGAGGTATGCGCCCAGGCCTTGTACGACTCGCAGGCCTTGGGCACGCGAAACGAGGCCCTGAGGGCCCAGTTCGAACACGCGGCACGCGAGGAGACCGACCACCTCGCGTGGACCGAGGCTCGGTTGACCGAGTTGAACGGGCGCACCAGCTGGCTCAATCCGCTGTGGTACGCCGGAGCGTTCGGGCTGGGCCTGATCGCCGGACGCCTCGGCGACGCGGCAAGCCTCGGCTTCGTGGTCGAGACCGAACGTCAGGTCGAGCAGCACCTGCTGCTGCACCTCGACAAGCTGCCGGTCGCCGATGTCGAGTCGCGGGCCATCGTGGCCCAGATGCGCGAGGACGAGGCCCGACACGCCGCCGCCGCGGAGCATGCCGGCGCCGCGTCGCTGCCGACGCCGGTGCGCTGGATGATGCGCGGCATGGCCAAGCTCATGACCACGACCGCGCACCGCCTCTGAGTGCGCCGTCCCGGCGGCCGCCGGCGGATCAGACCTCGACGATCTCCACCCCGGTCGTCATCGCGGCAGTCTTGGCCAGCATCGCGCTCGCCGAGCAGTATTTTCATGGGACAGCGCGACGGCGCGCTCCACCGCCGCGGCGGGCAAGCCGCGGCCCCGAACGACGAACTGCAGGTGGATCTTCGTGAACACCTTCGGGTCCGCCGTCGCCCGCTCCGCGCTCAGTTTCACTTCGCAGCCCCGGATGTCATGGCGCCCGCGCTTCAGGATCAGCACCACGTCGTAGGCGGCGCAAGCGCCGGTGCCGGCGAGCACCGTTTCCATCGGTCGCGGCGCCAAGTTGCGCCCGCCGCCGTCGGGCGCCCCGTCCATGGACAGCAGGTGGCCACTGCCGGTCTCCGCGTTGAACGCCATGCCGGCCTCGGGTTGCCAGCGAACGGTGCACTCCATGCCTGAAACTCCTCCAGAAGAGGCGCCGATTGTGCCGAGTCGCACGAATTTGGAGCCGTCCCCCTAGAAAAAGAACGCTCGTGCTTGTTGCGGCGCACCATCCTCTCGTTGTATGATGACTCATCGATTGGAAGCGTTCTGACCCAATCACCGCTTGTCTCCTCCACCCTCCTCCAAAGGTGGATTCAGCCAGGGCCTCACGGCCTTGGGCTTTTTTATTGGCGCGGCCGCAAGCGTGCTTGTTGCACCGCAGCGCCGGACGGGTCCGAGGCGGGGGCTGACTTATCATCGCGCCGCTTGTAACAAGGAGACTCCATGGCCCGCGCCGCGCCGCGCCCCCCCGCCGCCAAACCCGCCGCACGCAAGGCCCGGTCACAGCCGGACTACCTGCAGCGCATCCTGACGGCGCGGGTCTACGACGTGGCGATCGAATCGGCCCTGCAGTTCGCTCCGCAGTTGTCGGAGCGCGTGGCCAACCGGGTGTGGCTCAAGCGCGAGGACGAGCAGGCGGTCTTCAGCTTCAAGCTGCGCGGCGCTTACAACAAGATGGCGCACCTGAGCCCGAAGCAGCTGGAGCGCGGCGTGATCTGCGCCTCCGCCGGCAACCACGCCCAGGGTGTCGCGCTGTCGGCCCGCAAGCTCGGCTGCCGGGCGACGGTCGTGATGCCGGTCACCACGCCGCAACTCAAGATCGAGGCCGTGCGGGCGCTCGGCGGCAAGGTGGTGTTGCACGGCGAGAGCTATTCCGACGCCTACGCCCATGCGCTGAAGCTCGAACGGGAGAACGGGCAGACCTTCGTGCATCCCTTCGACGATCCGGACGTGATCGCCGGTCAGGGCACCATTGCCATGGAGATCCTGCGCCAGCACCAGGGGCCGATCGACGCCGTGTTCGTGGCGGTGGGAGGCGGCGGCCTGATCTCGGGCATCGCGGCGTACATCAAGGCGGTCCGGCCGGAGATCCAGGTCATCGGCGTCCAGACCACCGATTCCGATGCCATGGTGCGTTCGGTGCGCGCCGGCAAGCGCGTGACGCTGCATGACGTGGGGCTGTTCTCCGACGGCACGGCTGTCAAGCTGGTGGGCGAGGAAACCTTCCGCCTGACGAAGCAGTGGGTCGACGACTTCGAGGTCGTCGACACCGACGCCGTCTGCGCGGCGATCAAGGATGTGTTCCAGGACACGCGCTCGATCCTGGAGCCGGCCGGCGCGCTGGGCGTGGCGGCCATCAAGCAGTACGCGGCGCGCACCGCTTGCCAGGGCAAGACCTTCGTGGCGATCACCTGCGGCGCCAACATGAACTTCGACCGGCTGCGCTTCGTCGCCGAGCGCGCCGAAGTGGGCGAGGAGCGCGAGGCGCTGTTCGCGGTCACGATCCCGGAGGAGCGGGGCTCGTTCAAGCGCTTCTGCGAACTGCTCGGCCCGCGCAGCGTCACGGAATTCAACTACCGCATCTCGGACGCGCAGACCGCGCAGGTGTTCGTGGGCCTGGCCACGCGGGAGCACGGCGAATCGGCCCGCATTGCCGAGCGGTTCGAGAAGCAGGGCTTCGCGACGGTCGACCTGACGCACGACGAACTGGCCAAGACCCATATCCGCCACATGGTCGGCGGCCGCTCCGAGCTGGCCCGCGAGGAGCGGCTGTTCCGGTTCGTCTTTCCGGAGCGTCCGGGGGCGCTGATGCGCTTCCTGACCCGCATGCATCCCGACTGGAACATCAGCCTGTTCCATTACCGGAATCAGGGCGCCGACTACGGCCGCATCCTCGTCGGCCTCCAGATCCCCCGCGGAGCGCAGCGCGCGCTGCGCGAATTCCTGTCCACGCTCGACTACCCCTGCGTCGAGGAGACGAACAACCCGGTCTACCAGCTCTTCCTGCGCTGATCCGCCCCCGTCGAACGACGCCGGGCCCGCCCGTCATCGTGCGCGATTGTCTCGAAGCCGACGCAGGGCTCACAATCTCACGGCACCAACCCTCCACGCCGCCATGTCCGTCCAGCGCTCCCTCATTGCTCCCACCGCCCATCCGCGGCTCGAAGATGCGCTGCGGCAGAAGCTGCAGCACCGCGCCGAGACGGCCGGCAGCCTGGGCGAACTCGAACCCCTGGCGGTGCGGCTGGGGCTGATCCAGAACTCGCTGAAACCCCGGCTCAAGAGCCCACAGCTGGTGGTGTTCGCCGGCGACCACGGGCTGGTCGTCGACGGCCTGTCGACGCGCGGCGATTCGACGTCGCAGCAGGTCACGCACCTGCTCGCCGGACGGCTGCCGATGGCCGTGTTCTCGTTCATCCAGGGCATGGGGCTCACGGTGGTCGATGCCGGTCTGGCCGAGTCGATGAGCCCCTACCCCAGCCTGCTCCAGCGCAAGATCGGTTTCGGCACGCGCAGTGCGCGGTCCGGCCCGGCGATGTCGATCGACCAGGCGCACGCCGCGATCCGCGCCGGCATGGAGATCGCCGACTCGCTCAGCGGCAACGTCCTGGCCTGCGCCGGCATCGGTGTCGGAGCCCACGAGAGCGCGTCGCTGGTGCTGTCGCGGCTGGCGGACATCCCGCTGCGGGACCTGACCATCTCCGGCCCCGACATGCCGCCCGATGCGCTGGCGCAGACGATGGTGGTGCTGCAGAGCACTCAGGGTCGCCACCGCGACGTGACCGATCCGGTCGAGGTGCTGGCCGCCTTCGGAGGCTTCGAGGTGGCGACGATGGTCGGCGCGATGCTGGTCGCGGCCAGCAAGCGGCACCTGATCATGGTCGATGGCCTGCCAGCGTGCGCAGCCCTGCTGGTGGCCGCCCGCATCTCGCACCGGTGACCGACTATGTCGTGTTCTGCCGCAGCCATGGCCACCGCGGCCTGGACCATGCGCTCAACCTCTTCCGCGCCAGCGCTCTGCTCGAGCTCGGCATGGAAAGCACCGACGGGACAGGATCTACGCTGGCCTGGCCACTGGTGCACAGCGCGGCCGCCCTGCTGACGCAAGTGGCCGAAGGCGAGGATGCAGGTCCAACGCTGCCCTCGACGACCACGCTCCCCACGCTCGACACGCCGGTCGAAGCCGATTTCGGCTCCAGCACGCGACCCTGAAGCGCTGCGAGTCCGTCCGTCAGCGCGGGCTCACTGGCGATTGATCGGGGCCCGCGGTGGACTGGCCGGTGCCGGGGCCATCGGCACCGCCGGTGCAGGCTCGGCGGCCGGCGGCGCCTGGAGCAGGCCGGCGGCCGGTGGCAGGCTGCCGGTGGCGGGCAACGGCAGCGGCGGCAGGTCGAGTTGAACGGCAGGAGCTCCCTGGGAAGGACCGAGGGTGGCGCTGCGCCGCGCCACCGACTGCAGCACCAGCGCATTGTCGATGCGCGCGCCGACCCGGTAGGCACGGGGCGGTTTCTCGTCGACGGCGATCAGCGCAATGCCCTGATCGTGCCCACGTTCGCCGTCCTTCGGTGCCATGACGCCGATCAGCTTGAAGCGGCTGGCGAGTCCCGGCTCAGTCACCGGGGTCGCCGCCGTTGGCACGGCCGCGGCGAACAGCCGCGTCACGTCGCCGCGCAGGCTGTCGGTCGCGGACACCGGCTGCGTCTGACTCGGTGCCGGCCGCGGCGTCACGAGGATGCGCAGGCCCCAGAAGGCCACGCAGGCCGCGACGGCGGCCCAGACGACGAACGCAGCAATACGGGCTGGCATGGCTGAAGATTATGATGGAAGCGAATCATCGCCCCGCGACGGTGCACCCCGTCCCCCAAACCCAGATGCCCAATTCCTCCGCATTGAACTCGTCGCTGCGCTCCGCGCGCGGCTTCACGCTGATCGAACTGATGGTCGTGCTCGTGATCATCGGCGTGCTGGCCGCGCTGATCGTGCCCAATGTGCTCGATCGGGCCGACGACGCACGGGTCACCGCAGCGCGCACCGACGTGAACAACCTCATGCAGTCGCTCAAGCTGTACCGCCTCGACAACCAGCGCTACCCGACCGGCGAGCAGGGCCTGCAGGCTCTCGTCGCCAAGCCGAGCGCCAGCCCGGTGCCGCCCAACTGGAAGCCCTATCTCGACAAGCTGCCCAACGACCCGTGGGGGAACGCCTACCAGTTCGCGAATCCCGGCGTGAAGGGCGAGGTCGACGTGTTCAGCTTCGGCGCAGATGGCCGGGCCGGCGGCGAAGGCAAGGACGCGGACATCGGTTCCTGGCAATGACATGAGCGGGCTCACGGCCAGCGGCCGAACGGGCCTGCGCCACGCGACGGACCAGTCGCGCGGCTTCACGCTGATCGAACTGCTCATCGTCGTGAGCCTGATTGCCATCGTTTCGGCCGTTGCCTCGCTGGCGCTGCGCGACCCGGCAGCCACCCAGCTCGAGCGCGAGGCCGCCCGGCTGGGCGCATTGCTCGAAGCAGCGCGTGCCGAGGCCCGAGCCGCCGGCGTGGCGGCGTTGTGGGTGCCATCCGAGACCGGTTTCCGTTTCGTCGGGCTGCCCAGCGAACTGGCCCTGCCGAGCCGCTGGCTCGCGCCGGCCGGCATCAGCGCAGAGGTGCGGAACGGCCGAGGCCTGATGCAGGCGGCGGTGCTGGGGCCCGAACCGGTGATCGGGGCCCAGCGCATCGTGCTGCGCCTCGAAGCCCAGACCGTAGCGCTCGCGACCGACGGCTTCGGGCCGTTCGCTGTCGTCGACGACGAGGCCTCCCCAAATGTCGCGCGCTGAGTTCCGGGCGCACTGCTCCGCCAGCCGCAACGTTCGCGGCATGACCTTGATCGAGGTACTGGTAGCGCTGGCCATTGTGGCGGTCACGCTGGGGGCCGGGCTCAAGGCCGCCGGGGCGTTGACCGACAACGCTCAGCGCCTCACCGACGTGACGGTAGCCGAGTGGTGCGCGGACAACCAGCTCACCGCCTTCAAGCTCATGCGGCAGTTTCCCGGTATCGGCGACAGCGAGTTCTATTGCGAGCAGCTCGGTGTGGTCTATCAAGGCAAGATGGTGATCCGCCCGACTCCGAACCCCAATTTCCGACGCGCCGATGCGGTGGTCTTCACCCCCAGCGGCCAGACCATTCTGACGCTGTCGACGGTGCTGTCGAGGTACTGACGATGCGCGGTCTCTCCCGTCACGCCGCACAGGCCGGCTTCACGCTGGTCGAGGTGCTGGTGGCGCTGCTGATCATGGCCATCGTTGCCGCCTTGTCCTGGAAGGGCATCGATGCCATCGTCCGCTCGCGCGACATCAGCAGCCAGCGGCTCGAGCAACAACTTCGACTGCAGTCGGTGATCGCGCAATGGGAGGCCGATCTCGCCGAAATACAGGACAGTGGCATCGTCCCGGCGCTGCAGTTCGACGGCGCGAGTCTGAGACTGACGCGGCGCCAGGCCGCCGGCCTGCAACTCGTCGTCTGGTCGTTGCGCGGGGACAGCTGGACGCGATGGGCCGGCCCGGCGGTGACGCGGGGCGCGGACTTGCGCGAAGCCTGGCTGCAGTCGCAGCAACTGCTCGGCAATGAAGCCGAACAGTTGCGCGCATTGAGCGGCATCGCCAACTGGCAGCTCTATTACTGGCGTGGCAACGCCTGGACCAACGCCCAATCGAGCGGGGACGCCGCGCTGACGACCGCTGCAACGCCGACGCTGGTGACACGACAGGCGCTGCCGGGTGGCGTGCGCCTGGTCCTTGCCTTCACCGAGGGCAGCGGCCGGGTCGGTGCACTGACCCGCGACCTGCGCCTGTCCCCGCAGGGCTCATGACTTCGATTCTTCCCAGATGCCGCCGCATTGCCGGCCAACGCGCGAACCGTCAGCGCGGTGCCGCCCTGCTGACCGCCATGGTCATCGTCACATTGGTGGCCACGCTGGCCAGCGCCATGGTCTGGCAGCAATGGCGCGCGGTGCAGGTGGAAGTGGCCGAGCGCGCGCGTGCGCAGGCCCTGTGGATCCTGACCGGTGCGGTCGACTGGGCGCGCCTGATCCTCCGGGAAGACGCGCGCACCGGCGGCGCCGACCACCTGGGCGAGCCTGGGCAGTGCCGCTGGCCGAGGCCCAACTCTCGACCTTCCTGGCCGTCGATCGCGACAACACCGATGACGCGCCAGAGGCTTTCCTGTCCGGCTCCATCACCGACGCGCAGTCCCGCTACAACCTGCGCAACCTGGTCGAGGCCGGCTCCGGGACGGCGAGCGCCGCCGAGGAACGCGTGCTCCAGCGCCTGCTCGATGCCGTCGGCGCACGCTCCGATCTCGCTCCGATGATCGTGCGCGGGCTGCGCGCCGCCACGCTCGCAAGCGGTCAGTCGAGCGGCGCGGAACTCAGCACCGATCCACCTCTGATGCCGGAGCGCATCGAGCAACTCGCCTGGATCGGACTCGATGCTGAGACCCTGGCGCTGTTGACTCCCTACGTCTCGCTGCTGCCGGTGCGCACCACCGTGAACGCCAACACCGCGCCCAAGGAAGTTCTGGCGGCGGTGATCGAGGGCCTGGACCTGGCCAGCGCCGACCGGCTGATCCAGGCCCGGCAGCGCAATCCGTTCCGCAATGTGGCAGAGCTCGACGCGCTGCTGCCGCAGGGCGTGAGCGCCGCCACCGAGCGGGTTTCGGTGACATCGTCCTTCTTCGAGGTGCGCGGCCGGCTGCGCCTGCAGGACCGCAGCGTGGAGGAACGCGCGCTGGTCGAGCGCCGCAACCTGGACATCGTGACCCTGCGGCGCGATCGGGTTGCGTCGGTCGAGAGCCTCGGCCGATAGAGCACACATCCGGAAACCGCCCCCCGTCCCGAATCCCGGCTGTCGCCGCTGAGCCACACCTACAATCTCCGCGCACCCCTGGCCCCATGACAACGCTCGTCGTCTCCGTTCCGCCGCGTCCGCGTCTGCGTCCCGGCGCCTCAGCGCCCGCTCCGCGGGCGATGGCGGAGTTCGCCTACGCGTTCAGCATCGACGGGTTGACGGTCGATCGCGAGGGCCAGGCGGCGCCCGCACTGTTGCCCAAGGCCGACCAGGTGGTGGCGATGCTCGCCGCCACCGATGTCAGCTGGCACCACATCGTGTGTCCCAAGGCCCCGGCGGCCCGCCTCGGTGCGGCGCTGGCCGGCGTGCTGGAAGAAGCCCTGCTCGAAGACGCTGGCCAGCTGCACCTGGCGCTCGCGCCCGGCGCCAAGGGCGGCGAGCGGGTCTGGGTGGCCGTGACCGACCGCGCCTGGCTGGCCGGCGAGATCGCCACGCTGGAAGCCGCCGGGCAGCGGGTCGATCGTGTCGTGCCGGCGGCATGGCCGGATACGCCACCGAACGGGCACTTCACGGCCACCCACGAAAGCGGTGCCGACGGCATCGGGGGACTCTCGCTCGTGCTCACCTGGGCCCATGCCGACGGCGTGGCCAGCTGGCCGCTGCAAGGCGGGCTGGCGAGGGCCCTGCTGCCGCAGCCGCTGCCCTCCGATGTGCGTTTCACCGCCACCCCGGCGGTCGCCGCGCCAGCCGAGCGATGGCTTGGCAGCACGGTGCGGGTCCAGTCGGCTGCCGAACATGCCTTGCAGGCGGCTCGCTCGCTCTGGAACCTGCGGCAGTTCAGTCTGGCACCGCGCCACCGCGGCTTGAACGCCCTGCGGGAGGGCTTGCGACGCTTCCGCAGTTCGGCGTGGCAGCCGGTCCGCCTCGGACTGGCCGCGCTGGTCATCGTGCAGTTGATCGGCCTGAACGTCGCCGCGTGGCAGCAGCGCGGCACGCTCGAAGCCAGACGCCTGGCCATGACCTCGCTCCTGCGCGAAACACATCCGCAGGTCCGCGCCGTGCTTGACGCACCGGTCCAGATGCAGAGAGAAACCGATGCCTTGCGGGTGGCCGCCGGCCGACCCGGCGAAGCGGACCTGGAGTCTGCGCTGCAGGCCGCGGCCAGCGCCTGGCCGGCCCAGCAACCGGTGCAGACACTCGGCTACGAGAACGGCCTGCTGACGCTGGCCACGCCCGGCTGGACCGAGCAGCAGGTCGGGGCCTTCCGCAACATCCTGGCGCCGAGCGGCTGGCAGGTCGAAGCTGTCGATGACCGTGTGACCCTGCGTCGCGTAACGGCCGTCGCTGCAGGCCCCCGTACATGAAGACGGCACTGCCGCCGGCCCTGGCCGCGATGAGCGAGCAATGGCGAGCGCGCTGGCGCCGCATGGCGCGGCGTGAACGCCGGCTCATCACTGCAGCCACCATAGTGGTCGGCGTAGCGCTCGTCTGGATGCTGGGCGTGCAGCCGGCCTGGCGCAGCCTGCGCGACACGCCCGCGCAGATCGACGCGGTCGAGTTCCAGTTGCAGCAGATGCAGCGGCAGGCGGCCGAAGCCCGCGAACTACGCAAGCTGCCCACCGTCAAGCCGGCTCAGGCAGAAGCCGCGTTGCGTGGTGCCACTGAGCGACTGGGGACCAACGCACGACTCACGCTGCAGGGTGACCGCGCCACCCTCACCCTCAGCGGCGTCCCCGGCGAAGCGTTGGCCGCGTGGCTGGGTGAGGTGCGCAGCGCCGCCCGCGCGCGCCCCGACGAAGCCAAGCTCTCGCACGGCCCCAACGGTTACAGCGGCAGCGTGCTGCTTACGTTGCCGCGACCGGGCTGACCGACACGCACCTGCACGCGCACGCACCCCATGGCCCGCTCCTTCTCAGCTTCCCAGTGGCGTCCGTCGACCTGGCGCGTGTCCCTGCTGCGTCGGCCGCGGGATGCCGGGGCCGTGTCACGGACGAGTGAATGGGGCGAATCCACCTACGAGGGGCTGCGCTGGGAACGCGCTCGCCACGCCGGGCGGCGCTGGGCCCTTTGGGGAGCGGTGCTCGGGGGCCTGCTCGGCGTCATCGCCTTTGCACCGGCCGCCTGGTTCGCCGCCTGGGTGGAGCGCGCCAGCGCCGGACACGTGCTGCTGGCCGACGCGCGCGGCAGCCTGTGGCAAGGCAGTGCCGTCGCAGTGTTGAGCGGTGGCGCGGACAGCCGGGGTGCCCGCTCGCTGCCGGGCCGGCTGCAGTGGACCCTCCGGCCGGCCGGTCTGGCGCTCTCTCTTCAACTGGAGCATGCCTGCTGCCTCAACGGCCGGCCGAGCGTGCGGCTTACACCCGGTTTCGGCACCGTCACCGCGACCCTGCAGGGCTCGCCCACCTGGATCGGCCAGTGGCCCGCCGAGTGGCTGGTCGGCCTGGGAACGCCCTGGAACACGCTGCAGCTCGGCGGCGTGCTGCGCCTGAGTTCACCGGGTATCAGCCTGCAAACGGTGCAGGGGCGCTGGCGCGTGACCGGCCAGGCCGCGCTCGACGTGGCAAATGCCGCATCCCGGGTGTCGACACTGGAACGGCTGGGCAGTTACCGTCTGGAGATCGGCAGCGACCCGGGCAACTCCGGGACCGCACAACTGACCCTGAGCACGACCGAGGGCGCGTTGCAGCTGTCGGGGCAAGGCACGCTGGGTGCCGGAGGCCTGCGTTTCCGTGGCGAAGCAAGCGCCGCGGAGGCCGACCAGCCGGCGCTGACGAACCTGCTGAACATCATCGGGCGGCGCGACGGCGCGCGGTCCGTCATTTCGATCGGATGATCATGAGCCTGACCACTTCACCGAAGCCCGCCCGCCGCGCCACGGCGCTGCGCGCGCTGGCTGCGGCCTGTGCGGTCAGCGTCGCGCTCGGCAGCCTCGCGCCGCCGGCCCTGGCGCAGAAGACCAAGACGCGCGAGCCGGTGACGCTGAACTTCGTCAACGCCGAGATCGAGGGCGTGGCGCGGGCCATCGGCGCCATCCTGGAGCGGCAGATCGTGATCGATCCGCGCGTGAAGGGCCAGATCACGCTGTACAGCGAGCAGCCCCTGTCGCCGCGCGAGGCCTACCTGAACTTCCTGGCTGCGCTGCGCGGCCTGGGCTTCACGGTGGTCGAGGTCGCCGGCCTGCTGAAGGTGGTGCCCGAGGCGGATGCCAAGCTGCAGACCGGCACCGTGTCGGTCGGCAACGTCACGCGCCAGGGCGATCAGATCATCACGCAGATCTTCCGGCTGAACCACGAGAACGCGAACAACCTGGTGGCCGTGCTGCGTCCGCTGATCAGCCCGAACAACACCATCAACGCCAATCCCGGCAACAACTCGCTGGTGATCACCGACTACGCCGACAACCTGCAGCGCATCGCCAAGGTGATCGCGACGGTGGACGTGCCGGCAGGGACCGATGTCGAGGTGATCCCGCTGCAGCATGCGGTCGCCTCCGACATCGCGGTGCTGGTGCAGCGCCTGTCGGACGCGTCAGCGGCAACGGCGGGCGCCCCGGCGACCGCGGCCAGCGGCGGCACTCTGTCAGTGATCGCCGACGCCCGCACCAACTCGCTGCTGGTGCGCGCCGCCAACCCGGCCAAGCTGGCCCAGGTGCGCTCGCTGGTCGGCAAGCTCGACCAGCCCGGCGCCGCAGGCGCCGGCGGCAGCAACATCTACGTGGTCTACCTGAAGAACGCCGATGCGACGCGTCTGGCCCAGGTGCTGCGCGCGGCCTTCACCAGCAATACCAGCAGCAGCAGCAGCGGCTCGGTCGGCGGCGCGGCGAGTCCGGTCACGAACCTGTCCAACCAGGCGAATGCCCAGCTCGGCAACCAGACCTCGGGCACGGGTGCTGCACCGCAGACGACCAACCCCGTCAGCGGCGCTGCCCAACCGTCGACCGGCGGCTTCATCCAGGCCGATCCGGCCACCAATGCGCTGATCATCACCGCGGCCGAGCCGCTGTACCGCCAGCTGCGCTCGGTGATCGACCAGCTCGATGCGCGCCGCGCCCAGGTCTACGTCGAGACGATGCTGGTGGAGGTCAACGCCACCAAGGCGGCAGACGCCGGCATCCAGTGGCAAGGCCTGATCGGCAAGGACGGCGACAAGACCGGCCTGATCGGTGGCACCAATTTCGGGACCGGCGGGGACAACATCATCAACCTGTCGATCGCCGCGGCCCAGGGCGGCACCGCCGTCAGCGGCAACCTGCCCTCGGCGGGCCTGAATCTCGGCGTCATCCGCCGCTTCGCGGGTGTCTACACGCTGGGTGCGCTGGCGCGCTTCCTGGAGACCAACGCCGACGGCAACATCCTCTCGACGCCGAACCTCGTCACGCTGGACAACGAGGAAGCCAAGATCGTCGTCGGCCAGAACGTGCCTTTCGTCACCGGCTCGTTCACGAGCACGGGGACCGGCAGCGGTGCGACCAATCCGTTCCAGACCATCGAACGCAGGGATGTCGGCATCACGCTGCGCGTGAAGCCCCAGATCGGCGAGAACGGCACCGTGCGCATGACGATCTACCAGGAAGCGTCGAGCGTCGTGAACCAGAACGTCTCGCAAGGCGTGGCCGACGCCACCGCGGGGCTGGTGACCAACAAGCGCTCGATCGAGTCGACGGTGGTGGTGAACGACGGCGACATCCTGGTCATGGGCGGCCTGATGCAGGACCAGTTCCAGGACAACTCCAGCCGCGTGCCGGGCCTGGGCCGGCTGCCCGGCATCGGCGCGCTGTTTCGCAGCGACAACCGCACCCGCACGAAGAGCAACCTGATGGTCTTCCTTCGCCCGCAGGTGATGCGCAGCGCCGAGAGCAGCAATGCGCTGTCGCTCGACCGCTACGATCTGATCCGAGCCCAGCAGCAGAACAGCCAGCCCGAATCGCGCGTGCTGCTGCCGAACTTCGACACGCCGGTGCTGCCACCGCTGCGTCCGCCGCCGGGTGAGTCGATGCAACCCGCGCCCACGCCGCCGGCCTCGCCGCCGCTGCAGAACTGAGCGTTTCGGCATGGCCACCCGCCACCCGCTGCCCTACGCCTACGCGAAGGCCCACTCGCTGCTGCTCGAGGACAACGGCAGCCAGCTCGTGCTGTGGGCCGGCGACGCTGTCTCGCCGTCCGTGTTGAGCGAGGTGCTTCGCCTCTACGCCGTCGACGCCCTCGAGCGCGAAGCGCCGGCCGCACTGTCGCAACGCATCGCCAGCGTCTATGCCGGCGGCGAGTCGAGCGCCGCTGCGGTGATCGGCGAAGTCGAGAGTGGCGTCGACCTGTCGCGCCTGATGCAGGACCTGCCGGCGGTGGAAGACCTGCTCGAGGCCGCCAACGATGCACCCATCATCCGCATGCTCAACGCGCTGCTGACGCAGGCCGCGAAGGACGGCGCGAGCGACATCCACATCGAGCCCTACGAGCGCAGCTCGGCAGTGCGCTTCCGCGTCGATGGCACGCTGCGCGAGGTGGTGCAGCCGAACAAGGCGCTGCACGCCGCGCTGATCTCTCGCCTGAAGATCATGGCCGAGCTCGACATCTCCGAGAAGCGCCTGCCGCAGGACGGCCGCATCTCGCTGCGCATCGGGGGCCGGGCAATCGATGTGCGCGTGTCCACGCTGCCCAGCGCGCACGGTGAACGTGCGGTGCTGCGGCTGCTCGACAAGGGCGACAGCACGCGCTTCACGCTCGAATCGCTGGGCATGAGCGGCGAGACGCTCACCAAGTTCAAGCGCCTCACGGCACAGCCTCACGGCATCGTGCTCGTCACGGGACCGACCGGCTCGGGCAAGACCACCACGCTGTACGCCGGCCTCGGCCAGGTCGACACGCAGACGACCAACGTGCTGACGGTCGAGGACCCGATCGAGTACGAGCTGCCGGGGATCGGGCAGACGCAGGTCAATCCGAAGATCGACCTGACCTTCGCCAAATCGCTGCGCGCGATCCTGCGCCAGGACCCGGACGTCATCATGATCGGCGAGATCCGCGACTTCGAGACCGCGCAGATCGCGATCCAGGCCTCGCTGACCGGCCACCTGGTACTCGCCACGCTGCACACCAACGACGCGCCCAGCGCCGTCACGCGACTGACCGACATGGGCGTCGAGCCCTTCCTGCTCAGCAGCTCGCTGCTCGGTGTGCTGGCGCAGCGGCTGGTGCGCAAGCTCTGCCCGGACTGCAAGAAGCAGGACGACAAGGGGCGCTGGCACCCGGTCGGCTGTCCCACCTGCGGCAGCACCGGCTATAAGGGTCGCACCGGCGTCTACGAATTGATGGTCGCCGACAGCGCCCTGCAGAGCCTGATCCACAGCCGTGCCGCCGAGTCGCAATTGTTCGTCGCTGCGGAACGGGGCGGCATGAAGACGATGCGCGAAGACGGCGAGCGATTGGTGGAGAGCGGGGTGACATCGCTGGAAGAGCTGTTGAGGGTGACGAGGGAATGATGGGCGGCCCGGGGTGGTTCGAGCGCTCTCGCGACGCGGGCATTGAGCCCGCGCCGCTCGCCGAGCGCTGCGCTGGCCGATCTCCGTAGACGGAGCCTCTCGGCCTTCGCTCCACGTTCTCTATGCCCGCTTACAAATTCGAAGCCCTCGACGCTGCCGGCAAGCCCAAGAGCGGCCTGCTGGAGGCCGACAACGCCCGCGCGGCGCGGGCCCAGCTGCGGCTGCAACAGCTGGTGCCGCTGGAAGTGAAGCCGGTTCTGGGACAGGCGGCGAACAGGGGCAGCTTCCAGCTCGGCCGGCGAGTCTTCAACAGCACCGGATTGGCGATCTGGACGCGCCAGCTGGCCGGCCTGGTGAGCGCCGGCCTGCCGCTCGAACGCGCGCTGACCGCACTGACCGACGAGGCCGAGGACCCACGCCAGCGCGAACTGCTGGCCCACCTGCGTGCCGAGGTCAACGCCGGCTCACCGTTCGCCCGTGCGCTCGGCAATGCGCCGCGCGAGTTCGACGACGTCTACCGGGCAGTCGTCGGCGCCGGCGAACAGACCGGCCAACTGGGCCTGGTGCTCGAGAAGCTCGCCGACGACCTGGAAGAGCGCCAGGAACTGCGCAGCAAGTTGATCGGCGCAGCGCTCTATCCCGCCATCGTGTCCCTGGTAGCGATCGTGATCGTGGTCTTCCTGGTCACCTACGTCGTGCCGCAGGTGGCCAGCGTGTTCGCGGGCGGCAAGCGCGCCCTGCCCTTCCTCACCAGCGCCATGCTGGCGATCAGCGCCTTCCTGCGCAGCTGGGGCTGGCTGCTCATGCTCGGCCTGGCCGGCGGCGTGGGCACGCTGCTGTTCATGCGTCGCAACGAGGTCTTCCGCGAGCGCTTCGACGCCTTCTGGCTCACGCTGCCGCTGATCGGGCGCCTGTCCCGCGGCTACAACGCCGCACGCTTCGCCGGCACGCTGGCGATGCTGGCCGGCGCCGGGGTACCGATCCTGAAGGCCCTGCAGGCGGCCGCCGAAACCCTGAGTAACCGCGCCATGCGGGCCGACGCGATGGCCGCGCTGATCCAGGTGCGCGAGGGTGCGCCGCTGGCCTCGGCCCTGGCCGGCAAGCGACGCTTTCCCGGCCTGCTGGCGATGTTTGCCCGCCTGGGCGAGCAGACCGGCCAGCTGCCCGTGATGCTGCAGCGGGCCGCTGCGCAGCTCGGCACCGAAGTGCAGCGCCGTGCGCTGGCGCTGGCCACCATCCTCGAACCCCTGCTGATCGTGGTGATGGGCGCCGTGGTGATGCTGATCGTGCTGGCCGTTCTGCTGCCGATCATCCAGCTCAACACCTGGGTCAAATGAAAAAGGCCGGCCCCACAGGGCCGGCCTCCATTGCCGAACGACGTCGCTGCGCCGAATCAGAGCACGGTCGCCTTCGACGATGCGCGCTGGTTCAGGGCGCTCGCGTCGCTGAGCGGCGTGCCGGCCTGCTTCAGCGACACGAAGGTCGACGGATGCAACTCGGACAGACGCGACGCTTCAATCTGGCGCACGAAGTGCCAGCCCGAAGGCGTCTTGACGTAGGCAAAACCCGTCGGCAGATCGACGAACACGCCGAAATCCTCGACCGGCAGGGTCGTTTCGGCCTGCGCGGGCAGCACGGCGGCCGCAACCAGGGACAGGGTAATCAGGGGGCGGAACAGGGTCTTCATGACGAACCTCTAACCAAGCAGTCGATCGACGGCAGCCTCGTAGGTCACCGTCACCGTCGTTTCTGAAGCAGTCGATCGACGGGGTTTAGCCCGTCACCGTCACACTAGGGTAAACCATTATATTCGGATCTGTGTCTGCCTGCACAGAACCTGTTGCAGTGCGGCATCGGCTTGCTCTTTCCGATCCCCCCGGCACGTGGGTTGCATGCGATCTGCTCGGGGTTTGCCCCGTTGATCCGAGGCTGGCTTGCGGCAGGCTTTGCTGCAATGCATCTCAATGGGTTGTCGTCTGGAGGATCTGAATGCCATCCACCGCCACAGAACTCGTGACCGTGCCGACCGGGCTGCCGCGATCAGGCTTGCCCATCGCCCACATGCGCAGCGTCTACCGCCTCGGTGACGTTGAGCGCCGGCTCGAGAAGCTGCCACCCAAGGAACACGAGAGCCTGCGTGCCACCTATGAGCGCATGCTCGAAAAGGGCGCGGAGCGCTTCCAGGTCAAGCCCTCGGGCGTGCCGGCGATGGACCATCTCTACGAGCAACTGCCCAATTTCCACGACGTGCTCGACGACGTGAAGCGCCAGCTGGCGCTGTGCCACGACAGCCGCGACGCACTCGAGATCACGCCGATGCTGCTGTTGGGTCCCCCGGGCGTCGGCAAGACCCATTTCGCGCGAGAGATGGCGCAGTTGCTCGGCACCGGCCTGGGCTTCCTGTCGATGAGTTCCCTGACAGCTGGTTGGGTGCTCAGCGGCGCCTCCAGCCAGTGGAAGGGTGCGCGGCCCGGCAAGGTGTTCGAGACCCTGGTCGACGGTCAGTACGCCAACCCGGTGATGGTGGTGGACGAGATCGACAAGACCGGCGGCGAGCACGCTTACGACCCGCTGGGCGCGCTGTACGGCCTGCTGGAGCACGACACCGCCGGCAGCTTCACCGACGAGTTCGCGGAGGTCGCGATCGACGCCAGCCAAGTGATCTGGGTCGCCACCGCCAACGATGCACGGGCGATTCCCGAGCCCATCCTGAACCGCATGAACGTGTTCGAGGTGCAGATGCCCGATGCCGCCGCGGCGCGCGCGATCGCTGCGCGCCTGTACCGCGGCATCCGCGCCGACCATGACTGGGGCAGCCGCTTCGCGCCGGAGCCCGGCGACGACGTGCTCGATGCGATGGCCGAGCTGGCGCCGCGCGAGATGCGGCGCGCCTGGATGACGGCCTTCGGCAACGCCAAGCTCGCCGGCCGTGCGGCGGTCGAGCCGCGCGATCTGCCGGAAGCGCACGGCCGGAAGGCCGCCATCGGCTTCATGCAGTAGCGCTCTTCGCTGCGGGGCGGCGCAGCGCACGCCGCCCGGCTAGCATCGGTGCATGTCCGTTTCCCTTGCCGGCCAGCTGGTCGTGGCCATCTCCTCGCGCGCGCTGTTCGACTTCGAAGAAGAGAACACCATCTTCGAAGGCAACGACGACCGCGCCTACATGCAACTGCAACTGCAGCGGCTCGATCGGCCCGCGCGTCCCGGCGTCGCGTTCTCGCTGGTGCACAAGCTGCTCGCCTTCACCACACCTGAAGCGCCGCGCGTCGAGGTGGTGATCCTGTCGCGCAACGACCCGGTCTCCGGCATGCGGGTGTTCCGCTCGGCCCAGCACTACGGCCTGCCGATCCAGCGCGGCGTGTTCACGCGCGGCAGTTCGCCGTGGCGCTACCTGAAACCGCTGCACGCCAACCTGTTCCTGAGCGCGAACGACGCCGACGTGCGCTCGGCGCTCGAGGCCGGCGTGCCGGCGGCGCGCGTGCTGCCGCATGCGGCGCGCGCCTCGGAGGCGCACCCGAACGAGGTGCGCATCGCCTTCGACGGCGACGCCGTGCTGTTTTCCGACGAGGCCGAGCAGGTGTTCCAGAGCGGCGGCCTCGACGCCTTCCAGCGCCACGAGGCCGATCGCGCTGCCAGTCCGCTGGCCGCCGGGCCGTTCAAGCCCTTGCTGCATGCCCTGCAGCAACTGCAGCAGGCCAGTACCGAGCGCATGCGTCTGCGCACCGCGCTGGTCACCGCCCGCAGCGCGCCCGCCCACGAACGCGCGATCCGCACGCTGATGGACTGGCACATCGAGGTCGACGAGGCCATGTTCCTCGGCGGCCTGCCGAAGGGCGAGTTCCTGCGCGAGTTCGAGCCCGACTTCTTCTTCGACGACCAGACCCGCCATGTGGAGAACGCTGCGCACCACGTCCCTTCGGGACATGTGGCCTCGGGCGTCTCCAACCCCTGACACCACGATGGCCGGAGCCTGCCATGCCCGATGACTTCTTCGCGCCACCGGCGTTCAAGGCCGACGAGGCACTCGCCGCGCTCAAGCGCCGCCTGCGCGAATGGCGGCTCGTCGAGCGCGAGGGCCGTTTCGAACTGCAGGGTCGCGCGATCGCGGAGCTCCAGTTGGAGAGTGGCGCGATCCGCGCGCGCACCGTGCGCATGCCGGCCATGTCGCCCCAATGGGACGAGACACGGCTGCACAACAGTGCCGATGTCCGGCGCTTCAGCGAGGCGCTGCAGCAGCGCCTCACGCGCTGGGCCGACCGCGACGAGTGAGCAGCGACGGCTCGGGGTTTTCCCCCCTGCCACCACGTCATTCCGCAGGCGCGCACGAGCTCGCCGCTGCGCTTACGTAGTTTCCGGCATGGCTGCTGCCGCGGGAGCCTCTAGCATCGCTCACCGTTTGACGTTTCCCCCAAGGAGTTCTGCATGAAGCGCATCCTGCTCACTGCTGCCGCCGCCCTCGCCGTGACCGGCGCCCTGGCCGAGTACCCGGAGAAGCCGATCACCATCGTCGTGCCGTTCTCCGCCGGCGGCCCGACCGACAAGGTGGCACGCGACTTCGCCGAAGCCGTGCGCAAGCCGCTGGGCGGCGCGACGATCGTGATCGAGAACGTCGGCGGAGCGGGCGGAACGCTGGGTGCCGCCAAGGTCGCGAAGGCCTCACCCGACGGCTACACGCTGCTGCTGCACCACATCGGCATGGCCACCTCACCGGCGCTCTACCGCAACCTGCAGTACAAGACGCTCGACGACTTCGAGTACCTCGGCCTGATCAACGAAGTGCCGATGACCCTGATCGGCAAGCCGACGCTGCCGGCCTCGAACTACGCCGAACTGCTGAAGTGGCTGGACGCGAACAAGGGCAAGGTCAATCTCGCGAACGCCGGCCTGGGTGCGGCCTCGCACCTGTGCGGCCTGCTGTTCCAGTCCACGCTGAAGGCCGATATGACCACCGTGCCCTACAAGGGTACCGGCCCGGCGATGACCGACCTGATCGGCGGCCAGGTCGACATCATGTGCGACCAGACCACCAACACCACCGCCCAGATCGAGGGCGGCAAGGTGAAGGCCTATGCCGTCACCACGCCCAAGCGTCTGACGACGCCGGCGCTGGCCAAGCTCCCCACGCTCGACGAGTCGGGCATGAAGGGTTTCAACGTCAGCATCTGGCATGGTCTCTACGCGCCGAAGGGCACGCCGAAGGCGGTGCTCGACAAGGTCAACGCCGCACTGAAGACCGCACTGCATGACGCCGACTTCCTGAAGCGCGAGGAGGCGCTGGGCGCGGTGGTCGTGAACGACGCACGCACCAGCCCGGCCGAGCACAAGAAGTGGGTCTCGTCGGAGATCGACAAGTGGGCCCCGTCATCAAGGCCGCTGGACAGTACGCCGACTGAGGCAAGACCCGCGGCCACGAAGGCCAAACTCAGCAAGCCACTCCTCGGAGTGGCTTTTTGCGTCGGCGCTCAGCTGAATCGGCAATGCAGCTCGTGTCGCCGACCTGCGCCAGCCACACATGCCCGCCCGGCTGCAGCAGCGCGTTGCGCAACACCCAGCCGCCCGCATCGGCCTGCAGGCCCAGGCGCAGCAGGTCGCCCATCACGGCATCGGAGTCGCGCAGCCCGAGCGGCAGGTCGGGCGTGCGCCGCCGTTCCTCGCGCCAGGCCGCGGCGCATTGCGAATACGGCAGCCGGCCCTGCGCCACCGCTTGCGCCAGCGGGCTCTCCGGGGGCGGGAAGGGCCGCAGCGACGCGTCGAAGCACTCGCGTCCGAAGCGGCCGAACTTCGAGTCGCCGTCGAGATACCACTGGCTCAGCAACTTGGCGCGCCGCTGCGGCAGATCGAACACGAACTCCCAGCGCCGGGCTGCGCCGTCCCGGGCCACGCCCTGGGGCGCCAGCACATGCTTCAGCCGCGCGTCGGAATCGAACTGGTGGGCCGTCTTCACGGCCTGCTCCAGCGCGTGCGAGACGAGGCAGGGCACGCCGCCGCCGGGCGGACGCTCGTTTCGGGTCAGTGGCTCGTGCAGGCTGTTGCGATCGAGCCGACGATCGATGCTGTTGAGTAGACGGCGTAGAGCGGTCACGCGGCCCTCCTCGAAAGGGCCCGCGTCGTCACCAGATCACAGCGCTCGCGGCGACGGCAAGGAGAGTACGGGCGGTGCGTCATGGTCTCAGTTTGTCATGTCCGACGACGAGCGGGATCGTCACCGGCCCGTCGTTGACCAGGAGCACTTGCATGTCGGCACCGAATTCGCCACATTCGACCGGGGTGTGCCGAGAACGCGCCGTGGCCAGCAACCTTTCGTAGAGCACCCGGCCTTGCTCCGCAGGTGCAGCGCCGCCGAAGCTGGGGCGGTTGCCACCCGAGCAATCGGCCGCCAGCGTGAACTGGCTGACGATGAGCAGACCGCCGCCAGCCTCCACCACGCTGCGGTTCATCTTGCCGGCATCGTCGGAAAACACACGCAGCTTGAGCAGGCGCTCGACCAGCTTGTCGGCCACGGCTCCGGTATCCGAGGGCTCCGCGCACACCAGCACCAACAAGCCCGGGCCGATCTCGCCGACTCGGCGGCCACCGACCTCGACCCGCGCCTGGCTGACACGCTGCAGCAACGCGATCACAGCAAGTCCCGTTCGTCGTCGAAATGCGCCTCGACGTCGCTCGGCAGCAGCTGGATGGTGGCACGCAGGCCCGGCACTGCGCTCATCAGCGCCTGCTCGACCGAGGTGCGCAGCGCCGCAGCCCGGCCCAGCGTCCAGCTGGCCGGCATGTGCATGTGCAGGTCGACGAAGCGCCGCTGACCGGCACGCCGGTGGAGACGTGGTCGAACCGGATGGTGTGATGTCGGAAGCTTTCGAGCACGCCCTCGATGTCGCGCAGCACCTCCGGCTCGAGGGCCTGGTCCATCAGGCCGTCGGCCGAGCGGCGCACCAGCGACGTCCCTTCGCGCAGGATGTTGAGCGCCACCAGGATGGCCGTCGCCGGGTCAAGCCACAGCCAGCCGGTCCACTGCACGGCCACCAGCGCGACCACCACACCGGCCGACGTCCAGACGTCCGTGATCAGATGGCGCGCATCGGCCTCCAGCGCCATCGAGCGGTGTTCGCGGGCCTTGCGGAACATGGCCCAGGCGAGCGCTCCGTTCATCGCCGAACCCACCACCGACAGCGCGATGCCGAGGCCGATTGCATCGATCGGCTGGGGTTCCAGGAAGCGGTGCGCCGCGGCCCAGATGATGCCCAGTGCTGCCGCGAAGATCAGCACCCCCTCGAAACCGCTGGAGAAGTACTCCGCCTTGTGGTGACCATAGGGATGGTCGTCGTCGGCCGGTCGACGGGCCACCGTGACCATCAGCAGCGCGAACATGGCGCCAGCCAGGTTGACCAGCGACTCCAGCGCGTCCGACAGCAGGCTCACCGAATCGGTGAACCACCAGGCGCCGGCCTTCAGCGCGATGGTGGCCAGCGCAACGGCGATCGAAAGCTTGAGGTAGGTGCTGACCGACATGCGCCGATTGTCGTCGGCCGATCGGTCGGCGGTCGCCGCTCGCTACGGCTGCCGTCTGCGCCAGCGCATCAACAGTTCGCTGACGGCGTGCAGCCCCAGCAGCCCGGGCAGCGCGGCGGCCATCGCCTCGTGCACGTCACCGACGATGCTGCGATCCCCCAGGTCGCGTTGCCCAGCAGGACGCCACTGGCAGCGACCAGCGACACCGCCAGCACCAGCCCCCAGCGCAACGCAGTGCGCACCGGCTGCCAGGCCGGACGCGACGCCCGACGGGCGGCGCGCACCACGCCCAGCGTGCCGGCGGTCACCAGCCACAACCCGAAGACGCCGGCGGCAGCCAGCCCCAGCGCGGCGTGCGAACCGGGGTGCGCTTCGGCACCCAGCCAGGCCACGGCCAGCACCGCAGCCAGTACACCGTGCAGGAGCACGGCGGCAAACACGTGAGCTCGCCGGAAGCCCGCGGGGTGGGTCGTGCCGATGTCCGCGGTCGCGTCAATGCCCATGGCGGCCGGGCTGCAGGCGCTGCAGCGTCTTCGGATGGAAATAGGCCTCGACCTTCCAGCCGTCCTTGTCGAGCGCTTCGACTTCATAGCAGCCGTCGTCGACCTCGATCTTCTCGATGCGCCAGCCCTGGCCGTTGAGCTGTTGCTCGAGCTCGGCCATCGGTCGCCATTGATCGCGCGGTCCGGCACCGCAAAGATCCTTGCTGCCGGCGTGCACCGGTGCGCTCACCAGAAGGGCGGCGGCCGCCACAGCGGCCAGCGACAGGGAGAGTCTGTTCATCGAAGCTCCTTTCGAGGGGTTGGAAATCGGCAGGCCGCCAGCGCGACCCCATGGCAGGCATGCTGCGCGCCACCCGTGAACCGAAGCTGAACGCGGCGCGGTCCCCGTTCAGCCCCGGTTCAGGCAACGCCGTCAGGCTGCAGAATCCATGTTCAACGCCATGCAACTGCTGCTCCTCGAAGACGACATCGATCTCGGCCAGGCGGTGGTCGACCACCTCGAAGCCCAGGGCCACACCGTCACGTGGATGAAGCTGTGCGCCCAGGCCGAGGCCGCGCTGCGCGGCGATCCCGCAATCGAACTGGTGCTGCTCGACCTGCAACTGCCCGACGGCGAGGCGCTCGACCTCTTGCGCCGCCTGCGCGCCGGCGGCGAGCGGCGCCCGGCGATCGTGCTGACGGCGCGCGACCAGGTCAGTGATCGCATCCGCGGCTTGCAGGCAGGCGCCGACGACTACCTGGTCAAACCCTTCGACCTCGAGGAGATGCTGGCACGCATCGACGCCGTCGCCCGCCGCAGTGGTGTGACCGATCCGCAGGCCGTGCGCGCCCAGGCCACCTCGCTGGACTTCGAGGCCAAGCGCGCGCTGCGCGACGGCGATCCGGTCACGCTGACCGCGATGGAATGGGCGCTGCTGGGACGGCTGGCGAGCCGCCCGGGGCGCATCTGGAGCCGGGCCGAGCTGGAGCAGGCCTTGCACGCGCAGGCCGGCCGCGACGAGGTGGAGAGCAACTCGCTCGAGGTCATCGTGAGCCGCTGCGCCGCAAGCTGGGCGCCACGTTGATCAGCACCCATCGCGGTCTGGGATACCGGCTTGAAGCCTGAACCGGGCGCCCCCCCGTCGCCGCCGTGGCGCCTGGAGCAGCGGCTGCGGCGTCAGCTGCTGCTGGCGCTCGCGGTGCTGTGGCTGGTCGGTGCGGTGACGGCGCTGGTCGGCCAGCAGCACGAGCTGCACGACGTGCTCGACGACGCCCTGGAAGACACCGCGGAGCGCGCACTGAGCCTGCCGCTGCGCAGCGACGCGGCCCCTGAGGCGCCACAGGGCGACGATGACGACGAGCACGCGCGCCTGCAGATCTTCGACCGCGATGGCCACCTGCTGTGGCGCTCGGCCGAAGCGCCGCTCACCCCGCTGGCCGACCTGCGCCGCAAGGGCACACGCAGCGAGGGCGGTTGGCGCGTGTCGGTGCAGCGCCGTGACGACGGCAGCCGGCAGGCGGTGGCTGCCGAGCCGCTGGAAGTCCGCCATGAGGCGCTAGGCCAGGCCGCACTGTGGCTGCTGACGCCCTTGCTCGCTCTGCTCCCTCTCGCTGCGCTGCTGGTTCACCTGGTGCTGCGGCGCGGCTTCCGACGACTGGAACCGCTGCGCGCTGGTCTGGCCCGGCGCGAAGGCGCCGACCTGTCGCCGCTGCCGCTCGACGGCCTGCCGGGTGAGCTGAGGCCGCTGGTCGAGACCTTGAACGCCTTGCTCGCCCGGGTGAGCGCGTTGCTGCAGGCGGAGCGCCAGTTCGCGGCCGCCGGAGCTCACGAGTTGCGCACCCCGCTCGCGGCCGCCCGCGCGCAGGCGCAACGCCTGGCCCAGGAGGCGCGTGACGTCGGCCTGACCGAGCGTGCCGATGCACTGGTGCGGCAGCTCGATCGACTCGCTGCGTTGGCCAGCCGCCTGCTGCAGATCGCGCGCATCGAATCGGGCGTGGCGTTGAAACGCGAGCCGGTCGACCTGGCTCAGCTGGCCACGCTGGTGGCCGACGAGTTCCCCGAGGCACGGCCCGGCGGGCGCCTGCGAGTCGAGGCCGGGCCGGTGGTCATCGTCGCGGCCGATACCGACGCCCTGGGCATCGCGCTGCGCAACCTGATCGACAACGCACTCAAGCACGGTGGCCCAGCCGCCCAGGTCACGGTGCAGGCCGGACCGGGCTCGATCAGCGTGCGCGACGACGGTCCCGGCGTGCCGCCCGACAGCCTGACGCGCCTAGTGCGCCCCTTCGAGCGCGGCGCATCGGCGGCCGAGGGCAGCGGTCTGGGGCTCGCGATGGTCGAGACGATCGCCCGGCAGTCGGGAGCGCAACTGGAGCTGAGGTCGCCGGTCGCCGGCGGACACGGCTTCGAAGCCACGCTGCGTTTCGCAGACCCCTGAGGCGGGCCTCACCCGCGCGGCGGGCGCTCAGCGGAGCGTCACGCGGGCGAACTTGCGCTTGCCGACCTGGACGACGTAGGTCCCGGCCTCGAGCTTCAAGCCCTTGTCGCTGATGGCGACGCCATCGATGCGCACGCCCCCCTGCTCGACCATCCGCAGCCCTTCGCTGCCCGAGGCCACCAGGTTGGCCTGCTTCAGCAAGGTGCCGATCCCGAGCGGTGCGCCGGCCAGCGCCACGTCGGGCAGTTCGTCGGGCACACCGCCCTTGGCACGGTTCTGGAAGTCCGCCTCGGCGGCTTCGGCAGCCGCCGCATCGTGGAAGCGCGTGGTGACCTCCTTGGCCAGCAGCACCTTGGCATCTTTCGGGTTGCGGCCCGCATCGACCTCGGCCTTCAGCGCGGCGATCTCGGCCTCGGAGCGGAAGCTGAGCAGGGTGAAGTACTTCCACATCAGCGCGTCACTGATGGACAGCATCTTGGCGAACATGCTGTTGGCCGGCTCGGTGATGCCGATGTAGTTGTTCTTGCTCTTCGACATCTTCTCGACGCCATCCAGGCCTTCGAGCAGGGGCATGGTCAGGATGCATTGCGGTTCCTGTCCGTACTCGGCCTGCAGCTGCCTGCCAACCAGCAGATTGAACTTCTGGTCGGTGCCCCCGAGCTCGAGGTCCGACTTCAGCGCCACCGAGTCGTAGCCCTGCATCAGCGGGTAGAGAAACTCGTGCACCGAGATCGGCACGCCGGCCTTGAAGCGCTTGGTGAAATCGTCGCGCTCCATCATCCGAGCGATCGTGTAGCGCGACGCCAGCTGGATCATGCCGCGCGCGCCGAGCGGGTCACTCCATTCGGAGTTGTAGCGGATCTCGGTCTTCGACGGATCCAGTACGAGGCTGGCCTGCCGATAGTAGGTCTGGGCGTTCGACTCGATCTGCTCGCGCGTCAACGGCGGCCGCGTGGCATTTCGGCCGGACGGGTCGCCGATCATCGAAGTGAAATCCCCGATCAGGAAGATCACCTGGTGCCCCAGATCCTGGAGCTGGCGCATCTTGTTCAGGACGACGGTGTGGCCGAGGTGGATGTCGGGAGCCGTCGGGTCGAGCCCCAGCTTGATCCGCAGTGGCACGCCGGTTGCATTCGACCGTGCCAGCTTCTGCAGCCAGTCGTCCTGGGGCAACAGTTCGTCGCAGCCCCGCAGGCTGACGGCCATGGCGGCCCGAACTGCATCGTTCACAGGGTACTTGGCGACAGAAGCCGGCCGTTCGGGGAGTTTTGCGGCACTAACCTGATCGGCAGGGTCGGACATGAGCAGGATTTGGGTTTTTACGCCGGGCCACTACGGCCCCTCGATACAATCGTTGCGTTTGCAGAGTGACGGGATTCTAGAGGGGCACAACCCCCGGCATCGTCGACTGCCCACGCCAGACTTGCCGCATGTGTCCCCGCCAGCGGGATTGCTCGGGTCGTTCGCTTTTCAGGATCGTTGGGATTGAACACTTCTGCTTCCTTGCTTCGCCTCGTCGAGCGTACCGACGCGCTGTTGCAGCGCCATCCACGCCGGCTCACGGCAGCCGTCGTGACATTGCTGCTGGGCTCGGCAGTCACCGCCTTCGGCGTGGCGCCGATGGCCCCCGATGCAGCCGACCTGCCACGCCGGGTTCTAACGGAAAGCGTCACCCCGCTTGCGCTCGACGCACAGTTGCAAGCACTTGAAACACACTCGGTAGCGCTCTACCGCAGCGAACTCACCCGCAGCAGCGACACGGCCGACACGCTGCTCCAGCGTCTCGGCATCGATGATGCGGAGGCAGCAGCCTTCCTGCGTCGCGATGCCACAGCGCGCGCGCTGCTCGAAGGCCGTGCCGGGAAGATGGTGCAGGCACTCGCCACCAACGGCCGGTTGAGCCGGCTCATCGCCCGCTCTCCCGCCGAAAGCACAGCTCAGTTCTCGACGCATTTCACGCGGCTCACCATCGAGCGCGACGCGATTGGCCTGCGAGCGCGCACCGAGCAGGCGGCGCTGTCCAACGAGGCCAAGCTCGGATCCGGCACCATCCAGAGTTCGTTGTTCGCGGCCGCGGACGACTCGCGACTGCCCGACGCAGTGACCATCCAACTCGCCGAGCTGTTCGGCACGGATATCGACTTCCGCCGCGAGCTCAAGCGCGGCGACACCTTCACGGTACTGTACGAGGCGCTCACCGCCGATGGCGAGCCGGTGACGTGGAACCAGGCATCGGGTCGCGTGCTGGCGGCTCAGTTCATCAACGATGGGCGCACGCACGATGCCGTGTGGTTCGAGGAAACCTCCTCCACGGGCAAGACCAAGGGCGGCTACTTCGGACTCGACGGTCGCAGCAAGAACCGCATGTTCCTCGCATCGCCGATGGCCTTTTCTCGTGTGACCTCCGGCTTTTCGATGCGATTGCACCCGATCCTCAAGACCTGGCGCGCCCACCTGGGAGTCGACTATGGCGCGCCGACCGGCACGCCGGTGCGCGCCGTCGGCGACGGCGTCGTCGAGTTTGCCGGCTGGCAGAACGGCTACGGCAACATCGCCATCATCCGCCACGCCGGTGACCGCGAGACCCGCTACGCGCACCTCAGCCGCCTCGATGTGAAGCGTGGTCAGCGCATCGACCAGGGCCAGCTCGTCGGCGCCGTGGGAGCTACCGGCTGGGCCACCGGCCCTCACCTGCATTTCGAGTTCCGCGAGCGCGGCCAGGTCCAGGACCCGCTGAAGATCGCGCGCGCGTCCGAGGCCCTCACCATCTCGCCTGCCGCGCGGGCGCAGTTCGACGAAATGGCGGCCGCCGCCCGGTCGCAGCTGACCGTCGCCTCTGCCGTGAGCCCGGTGGCACGCTTCGAGTGAGGCGCCCGCCGCACCGCGGAACGAGCCCGCCACGGCGGGCTTTTTCACGCCCCCGGGGCTTAGGATGCTGCAATGGGTGAGAACTACATCGGCCTGATGTCAGGCACCTCGATCGACGGCGTCGACGGTGTGCTGGTCGAGTTCGACGGTGAACGCATGCAGGTGCTGGCGCACGCGCACCGGGCGTTCGACCCCGCACAGCGCGCCGAACTGCTGGCGCTGAACACCCCGGGCGACAACGAATTGCACCGCGCTGCCCTGGCGGCGAACGCCCTGGCCCGGACGTACGCCCAAGTCGTGACCGAACTTCGCAAACGCGTGCCCGGCCCGGTACGCGCCATCGCAGCGCACGGCCAGACCGTGCGGCATCGGCCCGGTCAATTCGACGGCATCGGCTACACGCTGCAGCTCAACGCACCGGCCCTGCTGGCCGAGTTGACCGGCATCGCGGTCGTGGCCGACCTGCGCAGCCGCGATGTCGCGGCCGGCGGCCAGGGCGCTCCCCTGGTCCCGGCCTTCCACCGCGCCCGCTTCGGTCGAGACAGCGAAGCCGTGGCCGTGGTCAACATCGGCGGCATCAGCAACCTGACGCTGTTGCCCGGAGACGCTCGCCCGGTTCGAGGCTTCGACTGCGGTCCCGGCAACGCTCTGATGGATCTGTGGTGCCTGCGACATCGTGGCCTGCCATACGACGACGGTGGACAGTGGGCCGCTGGCGGGACCGTCGCGCCCGACCTGCTCGCCGCCGCCCTGCGGGACCCGTACTTCGCCCTGCCGCCACCGAAAAGCACCGGACGCGACGACTTCCATGGCGCGTGGCTCGATGGCCTGCTGGCAGAGAGGCCGGGCCTCCATCCGCAGGACGTGCAGGCGACGCTGTGCGAGCTGACCGCCCGGGTCATCGCCGACGATCTGGTGCGCCACCTGCCCGCCACGACCGTCCTGCTGGTGTGCGGCGGCGGTGCGTTGAACCGGGAGCTGATGCGCCGGCTGCAGGCCGCGCTACCGGGCACGCCGGTGCAATCCAGTGCGGAACGCGGCTTGCCACCGCTGCAGGTCGAGGCTGCGGCATTTGCCTGGCTGGGCCGGGCCTGCCTGCACGGCCGCAGCGGTTCCCTGAAGGAAGTGACCGGCGCCGCAGGATCGCGCGTGCTGGGGGCGCTCTACCCGGCTTGATCGGATCCGGGAAACGAAGAAGCCGCCCGAGGGCGGCTTCTGGGTGATGCAGCTGGTGCGGGAGAGCCCCGCACTACGCCTCAGGTCGAGAAGCTCGAACCGCATCCGCAGGTGGTGGTAGCGTTCGGATTCTTGATGACGAACTGCGCGCCTTCCAAGTCTTCCTTGTAGTCGATCTCGGCGCCTACCAGGTACTGCAGGCTCATCGCGTCGATCAACAGCATCACGCCGTTCTTCTCCATCTTGGTATCGTCGTCGTTGACGATCTCGTCGAAGGTGAAGCCGTACTGGAAGCCGGAGCAGCCGCCGCCCTGTACGAAGACGCGCAGCTTCAGCTCGGGGTTGCCCTCTTCCTCGACCAGTTCCTTGACCTTGCCGGCCGCACTGTCGGTGAAGACGATCGGGGCGGGCATCTGGGTGGCAATGTGTTCTGCAACGGCGCTCATGGAGACTCCTGTGACTCGCGATCCGGAATCGCCCTCGTATTGTGACCGACTGCGCTCAAGACCGCATTGGCCGCCAGTCGCAGCGCCGGTTTGTCCTCCGACGCCAGCGGCCGCAGTTCCCCGTTCACCTGTGCGCCCTGGTGCATTTCCAGGCGCTCGTAGCGCACATTGCCCTCTATGCGAGCCTTGGGCTGCAACTCCAGCAGTTCATCCGATTCCAGCGGGCCGCGGACTTCGCCATTGACGATCACGTGACCCGCCTTGACCCTGCCGGCAATGCTGGCTTTCTCGCCGATCACGAGCAGGTTGCGTTCGTCGCCGAGGGCCAGCACATTGCCCATCACCCGCCCGTCGATGCGGAGACCCTCGCTGAAGCGGATCTCGCCCTCGATCACCGTGCCCTCGCCAACGAGTGTGCGGATGGGAGGTTGCTTGCGCATTCCGAACATGTTTCATCTCCTAGGAAAGGCGTGCCATGCCGCGCGCTAGAGGCTCACATCCTGGCTGGCGCGCACACCGCCCTGGGCGTCCAGCACCCGGACCTGCAGGGCGTCGACCACGGCCAGCGCGGGAAAATTGAGCGTGCCGTCCACGCGCTGGTACTGGCGGAACTGCAGCACACGCGGCGCTCCGGATGGCGATTGCGACCACGTCTGGCCTTCGAGCTGACCCTTCAGCGTCAGCTCATAGCGTCCCTTGAACTCGGCTGGTGACTTGCCCTGCTGCATCACCAGCAACTGGTAGCGCAATTGTCCGTTGCCGACGACTTCGGCCTGCAGCCCGCGCACCACCAGTTCCGATTTCCCGCTGGTCGGCAGCAGGCGCTCAAAGAAGCCGAGGTCCCCTTTGAGCGCCAGATTCTCGGCCTCCAGCGCCTTGATCTGGCTCATGAGTCGCTCCTGAGTCGTGCGCTCCGTCTTGAGCAGGCTCTCCGCGGTGTTGGCGATGCTCTGCGCCTTGTCGCGCTCGCTGCGCAACTGCTCGAGGTCGATCGCATCCGCCTCCTTCGACGGCGTCGCCACCGGCACCCGATCGAGCCGGTCGAGGCCGGCGATGTCCTTGCCGAACTCGAAGGCCCACAGAGCCAGCGCCGCCGAGAATCCAAGGGCCAGCGCCAGAACCGCCCAGCGCAGCGGCCATGGCAGATGACTGCGCACGATCATGCGCGGCGCACTGATCGACAAGCGGCGGCGCAGCAGCTTCCAACGCATGGGGTTCCGGAAAGCCCAAAAGTCCATTCTAGGCAGCCACCCCGTGGCCGCCAGCGCGCAATGTGCAACCGGACGATGAACTTGCAGCACAAATGAAAAAGCCGCCCGAAGGCGGCCTTTTGTCGCGGACTGCGCAGAAAGATCAGCGCTTGCTGAACTGCTTGCGGCGACGCGCGCCGTGCAGGCCGACCTTCTTGCGCTCGACCTCACGCGCATCGCGCGTGACGAAACCGGCACGGCTGAGCTCGGACTTGAGCGCCGCGTCGTAATCGATCAGCGCCCGCGTCACGCCGTGGCGCACAGCGCCGGCCTGACCCGATTCGCCACCACCGTGAACGTTGACCTTGATGTCGAAGGCCTCGACATTGTTGGTCAGGAACAGCGGCTGCTTGACGATCATGATCGACGTCTGACGGCCGAAATATTGTTCGACCGGCTTGCCGTTGACCGTGATCTGGCCGCTGCCCTTCTTGATGAACACTCGTGCCACCGAAGACTTGCGGCGGCCGGTCCCGTAATTCCAATTGCCAATCATCGCCGCTCCTTAGACTTCCAGAGCCTTGGGGCTCTGGGCGGTGTGCGGGTGCGTGGCACCGGCATAGACCTTCAGCTTCTTGATCATCGCGTAGCCCAGCGGCCCCTTGGGCAGCATGCCCTTCACGGCCTTCTCCAGGGCGCGGCCGGGGTGCTTGGCCTGCATGTCCTTGAACTTGGTCGCGTAGATCCCACCCGGGAAACCCGAGTGCCGGTAGTACACCTTGTCGGTGGCCTTGTTGCCCGTGACACGGAGCTTTTCGGCGTTGACGATGACGATGAAGTCGCCGGTATCGACGTGAGGCGTGTAGATGGGCTTGTGCTTGCCACGCAGACGGAGGGCCACTTCGCTGGCAACCCTTCCGAGGACCTTGTCGGTCGCGTCAATCACAAACCACTCGTGCGTCACTTCGGCCGGTTTGGCGCTGAAGGTTTTCATGACTTTGAAACAGAGTGGAAATCCCGGCTCACATCGCTTTCGCGGTCGGTGCCCCTTGTATGCCATTCCTTCGGACGAGCCGTCGAACCGGCGTGGGGCCTCTTAGGCGAAATACCGACCACCCTGGGGCGACCGCTTCTCCCGGAGCCAGAAAGCGGGAAAGCCAAGCAGTATAAGCCAGATCATTCCGTCGGACGGCGCAGGAGTCGAAGTCGGCCGTGGCGGCGCATTCCCCTCCCCCACCACAAGGTCAAGCGAGATCGCCACTAAAATATAAGGGTAAACCCCATGATCACCGATCCCTTTCCCCCTGCTGCCCGCCCGAGCATGTCTGCGGCCCCCTCCGCCCAGCCCGCCTCGCGACGCGCGCATCGCAGTGCCTTGCAATGGGTGCCGATCCGCTCGCTCGCCGAACGTCACCGGGAGCGGATCGTCGCCCATCTGGTTGCTCTCCCGCCGCGCGACCGCTATCTGCGCTTCGGCCACGCCGCAAGCGATGAGCAGATCGCGCAATACGTGGACAGCATCGAGTTCGCGCGCGACGAGGTCTTCGGCATTTTCAACCGCCGGCTGGAATTGGTGGCGATGGCGCACCTCGCATATGAGCGCGCGCCGCAACTGGACAGCCATCCCGCGATGGTCGAGTTTGGGGTGTCGGTGCTGCCGCAGGCGCGTGGGCGCGGCTATGGAGCCCGCCTGTTCGATCACGCGGTCATGCACGCCCGCAACCGCGGAACGGAGACCCTGTTCATCCATGCGCTGAGCGAAAATACCGCCATGCTGAAGATTGCACGCAACGCCGGTGCCAAGGTGGTGCGCGACGGCAGCGAGTCGGAAGCGTGGCTGAAACTGCCGCCCGACACCCTGGGCAGCCAGGTCGAGGAGATGGTGGAAACCTATGCCGCCGAGGTGAATCACCGCCTGAAACGTCACGCGCTGCAACTGGAGCACTGGTTCGATGCCGTGAACGAGGTCCGGGCCCGGTTCGCCAAGGGACTGGTCGTCGCCTCGGAGTAGCCCGCGGCCGTCGCCGCGGGGCGACAAGCACTCACCTGAGGGGATGCCGCCCAAGCCCGGCGGTGACTAGCATGCCGGACCGTCCGCGCCGTGCCGCGGCGAAATCTGCCACGCCACCGTATCCCTCATGACGCTGCCCCTCTGGCTGTATGCGCTGCTCGCGGGCATGGCCCTGGTCTGCGCATTTGCCGTCGGGCGCTACTCGCTCGCCCGCCGACAACGCCGTTCGCTGCCGAGGCAATGGCTGCTGATGGCACGGCCGGTCCTCAATTCCGACGAACGCCGCACCATGCGCATGCTGCGCGAGGGACTGCCCCAGTACATCGTGCTGGCGAAACTGCCGCTGGTCCGCCTCTGCCAACCGCGCGACCCGCGGCGGGTGCGCTACTGGTTCGACCTGCTCGGCAGCCTGCATGTGAGTTTCGCCGTCTGCAGCCCCAACGGCCGCGTCATCGCCGTCATCGACCTCGAGCCGGAGCGCGGCGTGTCGCGGCGCGCCAGCAAGATCAAGCAATCGGTACTGGATGCGTGCCGCATCCGCTACCTGTCGTGCAAGGCCGAGAATCTGCCCCGATGAGCGAACTGCAATTGCTGCTTCGCCCCCAAGGCGCTGCACCGCGCCAAGCGCCGCTCGCCGCCGCGCCACCGAAGAACTTCCAGCAGGCACGCAGCACCTTGTCCGACACGGTCCGCACGCGCCGCGCCGAGCGCTCGGCCCGCTGGGCGGACTCCGGCTTCCCACAGGATTCCTTTTTTGCGCCGGACAGTCGACTCGACGGCCCGAGCAGCGAGTTTGCGCCACTGGCCGCTGCAGTGCCCGACTCGCTCTCGGGTTCTCTGCGCTGAACACTCGCCCGCCTCGGAAAGGCGCCGTCGCAGATCCGATCCGCCAGCGTTCCCGGCCGGGGTACGCCCGCATGCGAGCATCGCGGCATGGATCATGCCGCACCGCCCCAGCCCTTTGCCGATCTGACACCGCACGCGGTGCTCGACGCGATGGCCGACATCGGCCTTTACGGCGATGGTCGGCTGCTGCAACTCAACTCCTACGAGAACCGCGTGTTCCAGGTGGCGCTGGAGGACGGCAACACCGTCGTCGCGAAGTTCTATCGCCCCGCGCGCTGGAGCAACGAGCAAATCCTCGAGGAGCACGCCTACGCGCTCGAGCTCGACGCCGCCGAAGTGCCGGTCGTCGCCCCGCTGGTGCTGGATCCCCGGCAAGCGCGCGGTGCATTGCGATGTCTCGGTGCGCCCCCCACGCTGGCAACGCTCGGCGGCATGCGTTTCGCCGTCGCGCCGCGCCGCGCCGGGCGGGCGCCGGAACTCGACGATCCCGAGGTGCTGGAATGGATCGGCCGCTTCATCGGTCGTCTGCATGCCGTTGGGCGACAGCGGCCGTTCGAGCACCGGCGCACGCTTGACATCGATACCTTCGGCCATGCTCCGCGGAAGTGGCTGCTCGACACCGACAAGGTCACCGCCGCAGAGCGCCCGCGCTGGTCAGACGTGTCGGAGCGGGCGCTGACGCTGGTGGCCCAGCATTTCGCCGCGGCCGCCCCGCTGCGTTCGCTGCGCCTCCATGGCGACTTCCACCCTGGCAACCTGCTGTGGACGCCTCAGGGCCCGCATTTCGTCGATCTCGACGACGCGGCGATGGGTCCCGCCGTACAGGATCTGTGGATGCTGCTGTCGGGAGACCCGGATGTCGCCCGACAGCAACTCGCCGCGCTGCTGGAGGGCTACGAAACGTTCTGCGACTTCGACCGCCGCGAGCTCGCGCTGGTCGAGGCGCTTCGCACCCTGCGGATGATCCACCACAGCGCTTGGCTCGCACAGCGTTGGGACGATCCGGCCTTCCCCGCCGCGTTCCCGTGGTTCGGCGCGCCGAGCTACTGGTCCCAGCAGATCGAGCACCTGCTGATGCAGATCGACGTGATGACCGGCGCGTAGCGCCGGTCAGCGCAGAACGGAGCGGCTCAGACCAGCAGCCGGTTCACGCGCTGCACGTAGGCAGCCGGGTCGTCGAGCTGGCCGCCTTCGGCCAGCACGGCCTGGTCGAACAGCACCTGCGCCAGATCGTCGAAGCGCTCGCTGCCATCGAGGCGCTTCACTAGCGCGTGTTCGGTGTTGACCTCCAGGATCGGCAGGCTCGTCGGTGCGCTCTGGCCGGCCTGCTTCAGCAGGCGCGCAAGGTGCCCGCTGATATCGCCATCTTCCACCACCAGGCAGGCCGGCGAATCGACCAGCCGTGTCGTCACGCGTACGTCCTTGGCGCGCTCCTTCAACGTGTCCTTCAACTTCTCCAGCACCGGCTTGAAGGCCTCGGCCGCTGCCTCGGCCTGCTGCTTCTCGCCCTCGTCCTGCAGCTTGCCCAGGTCCACCGCGCCCTTGGCCACGCTCTGCAGCGGCTTGCCCTCGAACTCGAACAGGTGCGAGAGCATCCACTCGTCGACGCGGTCCGTCAGCAGCAGCACCTCGATGCCCTTCTTGCGGAACACCTCGAGTTGCGGGCTGTGCCGTGCCGCCGCCGTGGTGTCCGCGGTGATGTAGTAGATCGCCTCCTGGCCGTCCTTCATGCGCGCCAGGTAGTCGGCCAGCGACACCCCCTCGTCGGCCTGGGTCGATGCGAAGCGCAACAGCTTGGCCAGGCGCTCCCGGTTCGCGTGGTCCTCGCCCACGCCTTCCTTGAGCACCGCGCCGAACTCGCGCCAGAAGGCGGCGTACTGGTCGCGCCGCGCGGCGTCTTCGCTGCCCGCCATCTCTTCCAGCATGCCCAGCACGCGCTTGGTCGAGCCTTCGCGGATCGCCTTCACGTCGCGACTTTCCTGCAGCAGCTCGCGCGAGACGTTCAGCGGCAGGTCGCTCGAATCGATCACGCCCTTGACGAAGCGCAGGTAGCTCGGCATCAGCGCCTGTGCGTCGTCCATGATGAAGACGCGTTTCACGTAGAGCTTGATGCCGCCCTGGCGGTCGCGGTTCCACAGGTCGTGCGGCGCCTTCGCCGGCAGGTAGAGCAGTTGGATGTACTCGCTGCGGCCCTCGACGCGGTTGTGCGTGTAGGCCAGCGGCGGCGTGCTGTCGTGGCTGAACTGTTCGTAGAAACTCTTGTATTCCGCGTCGGTGATCTCGCTCTTCGGGCGGGCCCACAGCGCAGCCGCCTTGTTGACGGTCTCCCATGCGTCCTGAGTCACGTACTCGCTCTTCTCCGCGTCCCAGACCTGCCCGCGCATCAGGATCGGCAAGGAAATGTGATCGGAGTAACGACCGATGACGGACTTGAGCTTCCACGCGCTGAGGAACTCGTCCTCGCCGTCGCGCAGATGCAGCGTCACCGAGGTACCCCGCTGCGCACGAACGAGATTCTCGACCTCGAAGTCGCCGGTGCCAGCGCTGCTCCAGCGCACCCCCTCTTCGGCCTTCAGCCCGGCGCGGCGCGACTCGACCGTGATGCGGTCGGCAACGATGTAGCCACTGTAGAAACCCACACCGAACTGGCCGATCAGCTGCGCGTCCTTCGCCTGCTCGCCCGACAGCTTGCCGACGAACTCGCGGGTGCCGCTCTTGGCGATGGTGCCCAGGTTGGCGATCGCCTCGTCGGCACTCATGCCGATGCCGTTGTCGGCGATCGTGATCGTGCGCGCCTCCTTGTCGAAACTCACGCGCACTTCCAGGGTCGAAGCATCCTCGTACAGTGCGGCGTCGTTCAAGGCCTCGAAGCGCAGCTTGTCGCAGGCGTCCGAGGCGTTGGAGATCAACTCGCGGAGGAATATCTCCTTGTTAGAGTACAAGGAGTGGGTCACGAGGTGCAGCAGCTGCTGCACCTCGGCTTGGAATGACAAGGTCTGCTTGTTCATGGCGGCCTGAAAATCGTTGACAGGGTGCACGGGCGCGAGAGCCGAATGTGCGCCGAAGATTGTGGGGCCACTTGCCGGTCTTTCAAGACCGCGAGACCCCGGACCCGCGGGCCGCAGCGCGGCCCTGCTGCCCACCGCGGCCCGCGCCAGCGAGCCGGACCGCGACAGCCCCGAGGAGAACAACAACGCCATGGAGACATCAGCTCTCGCCCTGTCCACTGCACCGCTGTGGACTCTGGAAGGTCTGCGCGGTGCCGACCCCGTGCTGGGGATCGCGCTGTTGATCATCATCGCCGTCGTCACCGGCGAGGCGGTGCGTCGCTGGACGCGCCTTCCGCGCACCTGCGGCCACATGCTGGTCGGCGTGATCGCCAGTCCGCTGGCCCTGCGCCTGCTGGAGCGCACCGATCTCGATCCGTGGAAGCCGCTGCTCGATCTGGCAGTCGGCGTGCTCGTGTTCGAGCTCGGGGCCCGCATCCGCCCGCGCTGGCTGTTCGACAACCCCACCCTGGCGCTGCAGTGCATCGCCGAATCGGTGCTCGCGGCGGCCGCCGTGACCGCGGGCCTGGTGATGCTCGGCGCACCGGCGATGTCGGCGGCGCTGGTCGGCGCCGTGGCGATGGCCACCTCCCCGGTCATCACGATGGCCGCCGTGCACGAGACCCAGCCACGTGGTCAGGTCACCGAGCGGCTGCTGATGATGACCGCGCTCAACAGCGTGCTCGCCGTACTCGCGCTGAAGATCTGGCGCGTGATCGCGACCGCTGACGCGCCGCTGAGCTCCGAGTGGCTCCCGGCACTGGCCAATGCGGTCTATGTGCTGTGCGGCTCGTTCCTGCTCGGCGCATTGCTCGGCCTGCTGCTGACGTGGATGTCACGTCCCATGCGCCGCACGATGGCCAGCGCGGTGCTGCAGATCGGCCTGCTGGTGCTCGGCGCGCTGCTGGCCACGCAATGGACGCTGTCGCCGCTGCTGGCGCTGTTGGTCGCCGGCGTCGTGGCGCGCGCACGCATGGGCCACGGCCTGACCATCGAGCCGCAGCTCGGCACCGCCGGCGCCGCGCTGACCGTGCTGCTGTTCGTGAGCCTGGGGCTGGTCAGCTCGGTCGAGAGCTTCTGGAGCCTGTGGCCCTGGGTACTGGCGATCGTCGTCGCGCGCGCGCTCGGCAAGGGACTGGCGGTGGCGGCGCTCGCGCGGCCCAGCGGCCTGAGTCTGAAGCAGTCGCTGGCCCTCACCGTGGCACTGCAGCCGATGGCGCAGTCGGCCCTGCTGCTGGGTGCGGCCACCTACGGCTGGCCGGCCGATGCGCCGATCGTCGATGCCGCCGTGCTGCAGGCGCTGGTGATCGCCGTCACGCTGATGCAGCTCAGCGGCCCGGTGTGGTCGGTGCTGGGACTGCGCCATCTCGCCCGCGAAGTCCCGGAACGGAGCTGACCATGGCCTTGCAAGATTTCACCCCCTCGGAGCCGCTGACCCTCGGCGTCGAGCTCGAGCTGCAGTTGCTCAGCACCCACGACTTCGACCTCGCACCGCAGGCGGAGGACCTGCTGCGCGAGACCGCCAAGCACAGCGGCGCGTGGGACATCAAGCCCGAGATCACGCGCAGCATGATCGAGATCGGCAGCTCCATCCAGCGCCGTCATGGCCCGCTGCGGGAGGAGCTGCGCGACATGCGCAACCAGCTGACGCGCGCGGCGCGCAAGCTCAACATCGCCATCGCCGGGGGTGGCACCCACGCGTACCAGCATTGGAGCGAACAGCAGATCTTTCCAGCCGAACGCTTTCGCTACATCAGCGAGCTGTACGGTTATCTCGCCAAGCAGTTCACCGTGTTCGGCCAGCACGTGCATGTCGGCTGCCTTGACGGCGACCAGGCGCTGTGGCTGCTGCATGCCCTGTCGCGCTACGTGCCGCACTTCATCGCGCTGTCGGCCTCATCGCCCTACGTTCAGGGACAGGACACCGGCTTCGACTCGGCACGGCTCAACTCGGTGTTCGCCTTCCCGCTGTCTGGCCGTGCGCCGTTCGTGCGCAGCTGGGAGGAGTTCGGCGGCTTCTTCGACAAGATGACGGCGACCGGCGTCGTGCAATCGATGAAGGACTTCTACTGGGACATCCGCCCCAAGCCCGAGTTCGGCACCATCGAGCTGCGCGTCTGCGATACGCCGCTGAGCGTCGACAAGGCCGCGGCACTGGCGTGCTACCTGCAATGCATCTGCCGTCAACTGCGCGAGGAGAAGCCCTTCGAGCCCAGCGAGGACGACTACCTCGTCTACACCTTCAACCGCTTCCAGGCCTGCCGCTTCGGGCTCGACGGCGAGATCGTCGACCCGAAGACCAAGCAGCGCTCGCGCCTGCGCGACGACATTCTGCGTACCTTGACGCGCCTGGACGAGCACGCGCTCGACCTGGAGGCGCTCGATGCGACGCAGTTACTGCGCGACTCGCTGTTCGAGGGCAACGATGCCCGCTGGCTGCGAACGCAGCGCGCGGCGATGCTGCCGCTGCCTGCCGTGGTGGAGGCTGCCGCCCGGCGCTGGGGTGAATGATCGACGGGTGCCACCCACGCAGAGCGACAGTTGTCGCCTGCGTAGCCGTGACACCCGTCGCATTGATGCAACGCGCGGACGGTCCAGCCTGCGTCTGGAGCGCGCCGGCGCCTCGGAAACGCAGCTTCGATGACGGGCACAAAGCTTGCCCTGTCGGGTTCACCCGTTGCACGGGTCGAACGACACGCGCACATCACTCACAGGAGACTCACCGATGGTCCTGCTCGAATTCGCCATGGCACCGCTCACCAAGGGCGAGAGCGTCAGCCCCTTCGTCGCCCGCTCGCTCGACATCATCGACAAGAGCGGCGTGCCTTACCAGCTCACACCGATGGGCACGATCCTCGAAGGCGAATGGCACGAGGTGATCGCCGTCGTCAGCGCCTGCTTCGAGGCGATGAGCGCCGACTGCGACCGGGTGGGCACGAACATCAAGATCGACTACCGCGCCGGCCCGGGTGGGCGGCTGCAGTCGAAGCTCGACTCCGTTCAGCAGAAGCTGGGACGCACGCTGTCAACCTGACGGCGCGCCCGCGGGAACTGCGGCCCGTGCCGGCCGCAGATCCTGCAAAAGATCAAGCAGCGAGGTCTTCCGGCGTCTTGCCGCCAGCGATCGCATCCAGGAACCACTGCGGGCGCCGCCCGTGGCCCGACCAGCTGTGGCCGGCGTCGTCGCGGTACTTCACTTTGCTGGCGGTCCGAGCCGGCTTCTTCTTTTTCGCCCCGGTGCCGCGCGGTTTGCGGCCCGACGCGGCGAGCCCGAGATCGGCCGCGCTCAGGTCATAGAACGCTATCGCCTCGCGGATGCGCTCGATCACGTCTTTCACTTCGCGCTTCTTGAGAGCTTCCGCCTGACGCTGCAGCGTCGCGATTTCTTTTTGGATCTGGGCCAGTGATTTCGCCATTCCGATGTCCTTCGTGTTGGTATCCATGCCAGTGAGAGCATAAGCCCACGCCGGTAAAATCGCTGGCAGTCGCCCGGCATCGAGGCGCCGCAGCCGCCGGCTGCTTCCACTCTCAACGAAAGCCCCGCCCGCCATGAGCCTCAAATGCGGCATCGTGGGTTTGCCCAATGTCGGCAAATCCACTCTTTTCAATGCGCTCACCAAAGCCGGTATCGCCGCGGAGAACTATCCGTTCTGCACGATCGAGCCCAATGTCGGCGTCGTCGAATTGCCCGATCCGCGGCTGCAGGCGCTGGCCGCCATCGTCGTGCCGGAGAAGCTGGTGCCGGCCATCGTCGAGTTCGTCGACATCGCCGGCCTCGTGGCTGGCGCGAGCCAGGGCGAGGGCCTGGGCAACCAGTTTCTCGCCCATATCCGCGAGACCGATGCGATCGTGAACGTGGTGCGCTGCTTCGACGACGAAAACGTGATCCACGTCGCCGGCAAGGTCGACCCGATCGCCGACATCGAGGTGATCCAGACCGAGCTCTGTCTGGCCGATCTCTCCACGGTCGAGAAGACGCTGCAGCGCTCGATCAAGGCCGCAAAGTCCGGCAATGACAAGGAAGCCGCCAAGCTGGTCGACGTCCTGCAGAAATGCCAGACGGCGCTGAACGAGGCGCGTCCAGTGCGCAGCATCGCCTTCAGCAAGGAAGAAATGGCGATCCTCAAGCCGCTGTGCCTCATCACGGCCAAGCCGGCGATGTTCGTGGGCAACGTCGACGAAGGCGGCTTCCAGGACAACCCGTATCTCGACAAGCTGCGAGCCTATGCCGAGAGCCAGCGGGCACCCGTTGTGGCCATCTGCGCCAAGACCGAGGCCGAGCTCGCCGACATGTCGGACGAGGACCGGCTGATGTTCCTGCAAGAGATGGGACAGGAGGAACCCGGGCTGAACAGGCTGATCCGTGCGGCCTTCAAGCTGCTGGGCCTGCAGACCTACTTCACCGCCGGCGTGAAGGAGGTGCGAGCCTGGACCATCCACATCGGCGACACCGCGCCGCAGGCCGCCGGGGTGATCCACACCGATTTCGAGCGCGGGTTCATCCGGGCTCAGACCATCGCCTTCAACGATTTCATCGCGTTCAAGGGCGAGCAGGGCGCCAAGGAGGCCGGCAAGATGCGCGCCGAAGGGAAGGACTACGTCGTCAAGGACGGCGACGTGCTGAACTTCCTGTTCAACGTCTGAGCGTCGGTTCGTGAAGAGACCCGGCGGCGCAAGCGCTGGCGGGGTGTGAAGGCGGCCACGGCACGGCCTGCAGCGTGTGCCGACGGAGGCTGCCACGCCCATCGCCGGTGGTAGGCTCGCAGGCGATCGCCCCCGTCCTCATGGCCGATACGCTCACTCACTCCAGTCCGACAGCCTCCGCCCCCCCTTCGTCGCCACATCGCTGGTGACCCTGGTGCTGGTCGCGCTGGCCTATGTGCTGACGGGCGCGGCCTCGCTGCAACTCGCGATCCCCCCCGGCTACGCTTCGCCGCTGTTCCCGCCGGCCGGCATCGCGCTGGCCGCGGCTTTGGTCTACGGTTGGAGGGTGCTGCCGGCGGTGATGCTCGGGAGCCTGAGCGTGCAGATGCTCGTGTACTTCAACGGCGATCAGCAGCATGTCTTCCGCGATTCGCTCACCGGGCTCGCAATCGCTTGCGGTGCGACGGTGCAGACTGCGCTCGGCGCCTGGCTGGTGCGCCGGGGCCTGAGGGAGCCACTGACGCTGGACGGGCCGGCTTCGATCCTGCGCCTGTTCGGCTTCGGTGCGTTGGCCGCCTGTACCGTCGGGGCAAGCCTGAGCGTCCTGGCGCTGTGGTTGGCCGGTCTGCTGCCGACCGCCCTGCTATTCGACACCTGGTGGACCTGGTGGGGCGGCGATGCCTTGGGCGTGATGATCGCCACACCCGTGGTGCTGACGCTGATCGGCCGACCGCGGACCGCCTGGCGGCCGCGCCGCAACACCGTGGCCTTGCCGTTGGTGGTTGCCACCTTGCTGCTGGCGCTGGCCATCTGGCAAGTCGCCCGCTGGGACGGCCAGCGCGACGCGGCGCGCTTCGAGCGCGATGCGATCAGCGTGAGCCGTACGGTCGAGCTGCGGCTCAATGCCCACCTCGACGCACTGGATGCGATGCACAGCATCTATGTCGCGTCGTCGAACGTCGACAGCCGTGAGTTCGAGCGGGCCAGCGCCGGCTGGCTGCGCAAGCTGCCGAGCGTGCAGGCGATCGGTTGGCATGAGCGCGTTGCGCGGCAGGACCTGCCGGCCTTCGAGGCAAGCCTGCGCTCTCTCGGTCAACCGGACTACCGCGTGTTCGAACGCGACAGCGCTCTCAGCGCGAACGACTCCGAACTGATGGTGATGCGCTACATCGAGCCGCGTGCTGGCAACGACACCGCGCTGGGTGTCAACGCGCTGTCGATTCGCGCTGCCCGCGAGGCCATCGCGCGCGCGCGCCTGAACGATGGCGCCACGGTCACCCCTGGCTTCAGGCTCACGCAGGAAACCGCACAGCAGACCGGCGTTGTCGTCTATCGCGCCGTGTACCGTGGGGACGAGCCATCACGCAGCCTGCAGGGAATGGTCTTCATCACTCTACGCATGGAAGACGCTCTGGCCCGGCTTGCTGTCGGTGCCCCACGCTATCTTCAGTTCTGTCTGCTGGACAGTGATGCCCCCCCGAGAGCCGGCTGCTGGCCGGCTCGTCCGACTGCGCGCGCCCTGCCGTCAATCCCCTATGGAGTCACACCGCGGAGATCCCGTTCGCCGGTCGCACCTGGGAGCTTCGGGTGCAGGCACCGAATGGCGTTCCCAATGGGCCCGCCGCCGGGCCGCTATCGGGAGAGAGCGCGACGGCTTGGCTGTTCTCACTGACCGGGCTGCTCGGCACCGGCATGATGGGTGCGCTGCTTCTGCTCGTCACAGGGCGCACTCGGCAGACCGAAACGGCTGTCGCAGAACGTACCGAGCAGTTGGAGCACGAGATCACCGAGCGCCTGGCCACCGAACAGGCGCTGCGCGAGAGCGAGCAGCGCTTCCGCAGCATCTTCAACTCGGTGCCTATCGGCGTGGTCTACACCGACCTTCAGGGCCGCATCAAGCAGCCTAACGCAGCCTACTGCACCATGACCGGCTACAGCGAAGAAGAGCTGTTGAGCCTGTCGCTCGCCAGCCTGACCCACCCCGAGGACCGTGCCGCCGATCTGGCAAGCCAGCAGGATCTGGTGGACGGGCGGCTGCCGCTGTACCGGCGGCGTAAACGCTACGTCACCAGGAACGGCCCGGTACTGTGGGTCAGCGTGACGGTCAGCCTGCTGCGCGACGAGCACGGCCAGCCGCACCGGCTGGTGGGACTGGTCGAGGACATCAGTGAGCACCTGCGCCTCGAAGAAGCGGAGCATGCGCGCGAATCCGCGGAGACCGCCAACCGCGCGAAGAACGAATTCCTTTCGCGCATGAGCCACGAACTGCGCACGCCGCTCAACGCGATGCTCGGCTTCGCGCAACTGCTCGACCTCGACCGCGGCGAGCCTCTGCACGAGCGCCACCGGATGTGGGTAACGCAGATCCAACAGGCCGGCTGGCATCTGCTGGAGATGATCAACGACGTGCTGGACCTGTCGCGCATCGAGTCCGGCACACTGAGCCTGCAGGTCGAGTCGTTGTCGCTGGAGCCGCTGATCGCCGCATCGATGGCACTGGTGGAGCCGCAGGCGCGCGGTCGCGGCCTCACGCTTGTCCGCACGATGGCCGAGCACGCCCCGCTGCAGGTTTTGGGCGACGCGACTCGCGTCAAGCAGATCCTCACCAACCTGCTGAGCAACGCCGTCAAATACAACCGCGAGGCGGGTGAGGTGCGTGTGTCGACCCGTCGCACTGAGGACCGCGATGGCACGCCGATGCTGGAACTCGACGTCTGCGACACCGGCCTGGGCATCGAGCCTCAGCTGCTGACCCAGCTGTTCCAGCCCTTCAACCGGCTGGGGCGCGAGCGTGGCGCGACCGAAGGCACCGGCATCGGCCTGGTGATCGCCAAGCTGCTGGCCGAGCGCCAGGGCGGGTCGCTGAAGGTGCGAAGCGAGCCCGGTGTCGGCTCGACCTTCACGCTGCGCCTGCCGCTGGACTCGCAAGCGCGGCCGATGACCGCAAGCCAGGAGGCCGACGAAGAGGCCAACGCAGCCTACAACCGTCGTCATGTGCTCTACATCGAGGACAACGACACCAATGTCGAGGTGATGCGCGGCATCTTCGGCCTGCGCCCGCAGGTCCGGCTGGCCGTCGCGACCACCGGGCTGGACGGCTTGGCGGCCGTGCGCACCTCGGCGCCCGACCTGATCCTGCTCGACATGCACCTGCCCGACATCGACGGCATGGTGCTGCTCCAGCACCTGAAGTCCGACGAGCAGACCGCCGAGATCCCCGTCATCGCCGTCTCCGCCGACGCGCTGCCGGCCCAGATCTCGGCCGCCCTGGGGGCCGGCGCGATCCGCTACCTCACGAAACCGGTCGCCATCGACGAGGTGCTCGGCGTCCTGGACGAGCTGCTGTCGCAGCTGACGACCCGCTTCGGCTAGCCCCCGCGATTCACCGGCCAGGCGGGAACACGACGCGCACGCGCAGGCCGCAGCCGTCTTCGCCGTCGAGCAACTCGACCCCCGCGTTGTGCGAGCGAGCGATGTCACGCACGATGGCCAACCCGAGGCCGCTCCCGGCTCCCGTCGAGCCCGGTGCACGGTAGAAGCGCTCGAACACCTTGGCGCGCTCTTCGGCCGCAATGCCGGGGCCGTTGTCTTCCACCTCGAACATCGACCTCGGTGCACCGTCCTGCTGCTTCAGGACACCGGTGCGTACCGTGATCCGGGCCGGCCGCTGGACGGTGCCGGTCGCGTACTCCAGCGCGTTGTGGATCAGGTTGGCGAGCAGCTCACCGAGCAGATGGCGGTGCCCACGCACCGGCGCTGCCTCGAGCTGGAACCCGAGATCGGCGCCGCGTTCCAGTGCGCGCGGAACCCAGTCCTGCGCGGCGTCCTGGGCCACCGCCTTCAGGTCGACCGGATCCCCGGGCTCGTTGCTGCTGGCCTCGCTGCGTGCCAGCGCCAGCAGCTGGTCCGCGGCCCGGGCCACGCGCTGCGTCGAACGGTGCACGCGCTCGAGCGTTGCATGGACGGCGGGCGGGTGGGCTTCCAGTGTGCGCGCCG
>NZ_AZND01000002.1:0-82004 GCF_000576205.1 Methylibium sp. T29
CCGAACGGCTGCGCCGTGGCCGCGGCCGGCCGCTTCGACGTGGCCTGCTGGTGCAGCACCGTGTGCATCGCCCCCGAACGCCTGACCGGGCTGCCGCCCGAGCAACGCGGGGTCGCCTGCCTGTGCCGCCATTGCGCCGGCGCAGCGCCTAGGAGACCTTGACGCCCTTCCAGAACGCGACCCGACCCTTGATCTCGGCCGCGGCTTCCTTCGGTTCGGCGTAGTACCAGACGGCGTCCGGATTCAGGTCACCGTCGACCAGCAGCGAGTAGTAGCTCGCCTCGCCCTTCCACGAGCACATGGTGTGGTGGTTACTGCCGACCACGTACTCGCGCCGGAGCGCGCTCTCCGGAAAGTAGTGGTTGCCCTCGACCACCACGGTGTCGTCGCTCTCGGCGATGACCACGCCGTTCCACTCCGCCTTCATAGAAAACTCCCCCTTCACGCTGGCAGGGCCAGCCAATGGACGCTGAACAGCCGCTGCGGGTCGACCCACACTGCCCGGGGCGTGTAGCCAGCCTGCTCGGCCAGTGCGCGGAATCCCGCGACGCTGAACTTGTGCGAATTCTCGGTGTGGAGCGTGTCGCCTTCGGCGAACTCGAAGACATGGCCGCACAGCCGCACTTGCTGCGCACGGCGGCTCACCAGGTGCATCTCGATGCGCTGCTCGGCCGGCCGGTAAGGGGCGTAGTGCGCGAACTGGGCGAGATCGAAGTTCGCACCGAGTTCGCGGTTCGCGCGCGCCAGCAGATTCAGGTTGAACGCGGCCGTGACGCCGGCCGTGTCGTTGTAGGCGGCGTGCAGCAGCGCCGGATCCTTGACCAGATCGACGCCGATCAACAACCCGCCGCCGCGCAGCAGCACGGCCGTGCGGCGCAGAAAGCCCAGCGCTTCGTCGGGGCCGAAGTTGCCGATCGACGAGCCAGGGAAGAAGCCGACACGGCGACGGCTCGCGGCATGCGGTGCCGGCAGGTCGAAGGGTCGGGTGAAATCTGCGGCGATCGGGCGCACGTCCAGCCCCGGGTGGTCGGCACGCAGCGCATCGGCCGCGACGTGCAGGTGCTCGGCCGAGATGTCGATCGGAACGAAGCGACGTGGCCGCTGCAGCGCGCCCAGCAGCACGCGGATCTTGCGGCTCGAGCCGGCGCCGAACTCCACGATCTCGGCGTCCGGACCGATGCACTCGGCCATCTCGTCGGCCTGCGCTTTCATCAGGGCCAGTTCGGTGCGCGTCGGGTAGTACTCGGGCAGCTCGCAGATGCGGTCGAACAGCGCCGAGCCCTCGCGGTCGTAGAAGAACTTGGGCGCAATGCTGCGCGGCCGGCGCGCCAGCCCCGCTAGCAGCTCACGGGCGAAGTCGCCGTCGATCACCTGGTGCGGCGGCTGCGCGTCGGTCACGGGCAGCAGATGGGCGCGAGCATCGGGCGTGGCCCGCAACGGCTGCGTCGTCACGAGACATCCCTCGCGAGCCGCAGGCCCGCGAACTGCCAGCGCGCGCCCGGCGCAAAGAAGTTGCGGTAACTCGGCCGCGCGTGCCCGCTCGGCGTCGCGCAGCTGCCGCCTCGCAGCACCAGCTGACCCACCATGAACTTGCCGTTGTATTCGGCCACGGCCCCGGCCTGCGGCCGGAACCCCGGGTAGGGATCGTAGGACGAACGCGTCCACTCCCAGACCTCACCCGTCCCTTCCAGCACGCCGTCGGCGGCCGCAGCCTCCCACTCGAACTCGGTCGGCAGGCGCGCACCGGCCCAGGTGGCGTAAGCGGCCGCCTCGTAGAAGCTCAGGTGGCTCACCGGCTCGTCGAGATCCAGCGCCCGCGGCCCCAGCAGCGTGAAGACCCCCGGGCACCGCGCCTCGGTGTCGCTCCAGTACAGCGGCGCGGCCCAGCCCTGCTGCTGCACGGCCGCCCAGCCATCGCTGAGCCACAGCTCGGGTCGACGGTAGCCGCCGTCGCGCATGAACTCGAGGAACTCGCGGTTGGCGACCGGCCGGCTGGCCAGTTCGTGCGCCTGCAGCAGTGCGCGGTGACACGGCGTCTCGTTGTCGAAGGCGAACGCCGTCGTGGAAGGCGCGCCGATGTCCGCGATACCGCCGGCGCGCGCCAGCCAGCGCAACGGCGGGCCACACACCGGTGCGGGATGCAGGCCGCGCGCGGCGAACACCCGGCCTTCGCCGTCCGGAGACGCGCTGCGGTAGCCGGGCTGCAGCGGGTTCAGCGACAGCAGGTGCTTGGCGTCGGTCAGCATCAGTTCCTGGTGCTGCTGCTCGTGCTGCAGGCCCAGCGCGATCAGCGGAAGCGCGGCCAGCCAAGCGGCGTCGTCCGACTCGCGAACGAAGGTGAGCATCGCCTCGTCGACATGACGCCGGTACTGCAGCACCTCCTCGTTCGACGGTCGCGTCAGCAGGCCACGCTGGGCGCGTGGATGACGCGGCCCGAGCGACTCGTAATAGGAGTTGAACAGGAAGGCGTAGCGCTCGTCGTGCACGCGGTAGCCTGGCTGGTGCGCCTGCAGCACCACGGTCTCGAAGAACCAGGTGGTGTGCGCAAGGTGCCACTTGGTGGGGCTGGCATCCGGCATCGACTGCACGCAGCGGTCTTCGGCCGACAGCGGCGCAGCGAGCTGCAGCGACTGCGACCGCACCGCCTCCAGGCGGCGGCGCCACACGATGCGCAGGCTGCGATCGACGGACGGCGCGGAGGACGACAACTCGGCAACACGGGAGTTCAAGACTTCACTCCTCGGTAGGTCATGTCGGCGGGCACGAAGGCCATACAGTGGATCGCCGGCACGGTGGTTTCCCAACTGGCCTGCCCGACAGGAATCGAACCTGTAACCCCCAGCTTAGAAGGCTGGTGCTCTATCCAGTTGAGCTACGGGCAGAGGGGGCAGGGGAAGTGTACGCGGCACTTTGCGGCCTTGCGCCTCAGACCTGGCGCGAATGCTTCAGCAGCACGCTGACGAGTTCATCCGCATCGAGCGGCTTGGTGACGCGCTCGACCATGCCAGCCTCGATGCAGTGGGTGCGATCCTCCGCGAGCGCGTGACCGGTCTGGCCGATGATGGGCAACTCCGCGTCCAGCGAGTGGATGCGTCGCGCGGTCTCGTAGCCGTCGATGCCAGGCATCATCACGTCCAGCAGCACCGCGTTGTACTTCGGATCCAGCTGCGCGGCGACGCGGTCGATCGCCTCGTAGCCATCAGCCACCACCTCCGCGGAGGCCCCTTCCATCGACAGCATGCTCTCGATGACGATCTGATTGACCGGGTTGTCCTCGGCCACCAGCACGCGCATCCCGTCGAGCCTCGAATGCGGCAGCCGGCCCGCGGTCTCTTCGCGTTCGCCCCGTTGAGGCTGCAGCATCGTGTCGGCACCGACAGGCTCCGCGTCGGTGCCGACCGGCCCTTCGGGCTCCACCGAGGTCAAGGTCGAGCGCGCGAGCGGCAGGCGAATCGAAAACGTGGATCCGGCCCCCAGGTGGCTCGTGACCACGATCGAGCCATTCATCATCTCGACCAGCCGCTTGGTGATCGCCAGGCCCAGGCCGGTGCCTCCATAACGACGCGTGGTCGATCGATCGGCCTGCTCGAACGCCATGAAGAGCCGGGAGATCTGCTCTTCGGACATGCCCAGCCCGCTGTCCCGCACGTTGATGACCAGCTTGTCGCCGGAGACGCCGACCGTCACGTCCACCTGGCCGGAGGCGGTGAACTTGACCGCATTCGACAGCAGGTTGAGCAGGATCTGCCCCAGCCGCAGGGGATCGACGACGATGACCTCGGGCACGCGACGGTCCACCATGAGGCACAGCGCGATGCCCTTGTCGCGCGCGAAGCCCCGGACCAGGTCGACCGCACGCTCCAGGGCCGGCCGCAGCATCGTGGGGGTCGGGTCCAGCAGGAGCTTGCCCGCCTCGATCTTGGACATGTCCAGCACGTCGTTCAGAATGCCCTGCAGCAGCTTGCCGGACTCGAGGATGCGCGCGAACTTCTGGCGCGCCTCCGGAGCGACCGACGGATCGCGGTAGCCGATCTGCGCGAAGCCCAGCACGCCGTTGAGGGGCGTGCGGATCTCATGGCTGATGTTGGCCAGGAACAGCGACTTCGAGTCATTGGCCCGCACCGCCTGCTCCTTGGCCTCCTGGAGCAGCCGCAGCGCCCGCAGCTGGCCGCGCCCCGACCGGTACTGCTGCACCAACAACAGACAGAGCGCACCCGCCAGAACGAGCCAGAACGCCACCGTGATCGCCAGCTCCCGGTACCAGGCGCCCGGAAGTCCGCCTCCGCCAGGCCGGCCAGGATGAAGACCGAATAGCCGCCGACCTGCCGGTACATCACGGCCCGCAGCACGCTGTCGATCGAGCTTCGGGTGCGGAACCGGTCCGCCGGCTTGCCTGACGCGAGCGAGTTCAGAACCTCCGGCGCCGCCACGCGCACCGGTTGCTCGTCCTGCGCCATCGGCGCGGCCGGCAGGCGCAGCAGGACTTCCCGGCGCGCGTTGAACAGCGTGATCACCCCTTGGGCGCCAAGCTTCAACGAGCCGAAGAATCCGTTCAGTTCCTCGAGATCGAGGTTGATGTAGACGACACCGGCGAAGGCGTTGCGGTGGTCGCGCAGCTGCTGGGCCAGCGGCAGCACCCAGCGGCCGGTGATGCGTGACTTGAGCGGCAGCCCCAGCACCATCGTCGAGGAACTCTTGGCTTCCTGGAAGAACTGGCGCCGCTCTACGCTGAGCCTCTGCGCAGGGTCGACACCCCCGCCATAGAGCACCAGCCCGGTGTGGTCGGCCGCGCGCAGTGCCGGGGCATCGGGGAGCCGCTTCTGCAACTCGAACAGTGCGGCATTGAACTCGGTCTCGCTCACCGGACCGGCCGCGCTCATCAGCGCGAAGCTCTGCGCCGCCGACTGCAGCACGAGGTCGGCCGCCTGCAAGCGGGTGAAGAGATAGCGCTCGAGGTTGAGCGTGAGGTTCTCGAGGTCATCATCGGCCGCGACCTGGTAGCGATCGAAGCTCTGCGCGAGCGAGACGCCCAGGAAGACGGCCACGGCCAGCAGCAGCAGCAAAGACCCGGCAGCCTGCCGCCGGAACGTACGACGCCATTCGACCAGACGAGCGCCCAAATTGCCTTCCTTGGCGGCCATGCCGCGAGCCCGAGCGGTTTTATCTCATGAGGCCTAGACTGCCTACCGCTCTATCCCTTAGCGACTCCCGAGAACGTCCCATGACTCGCAAACTCCTTGCCATCTTCGGGCTCATCGTCGCGCTGTCGGCCGGCGGCCCCGCCCTCACCGACAGCCGCGCCGAGGCGCCGCAGCAGAAGACCCAGGCGCCGGGCTACCACCGGATGATGCTGGGCGACTTCGAGATCACCGCGCTGTCCGATGGCACCGTGGACCTGCCGGTCGACCAGCTGCTGTCCGGCGCCCGGCCCGGCCAGGTGAAGCGCGCGCTGCAGCGGGCCTACCTGGGCGTGCCGCTCGAGACCTCGGTCAACGCCTACCTGGTCAACACCGGGACGCGGCTGGTGCTGATCGACACCGGCGCCGCCGGCCTGTTCGGCCCGACGCTCGGCAAGCTGCCGGCCCACCTGAAGGCCGCCGGCTACCTGCCCGAGCAGGTGGACGAGGTCTACATCACCCACCTTCACCCCGATCATGTGGGCGGCCTGCTCGCCGACGGCAAGGCGGCGTTCCCGAACGCGACGCTGCGCTTCGACCAGCACGACGCCGACTTCTGGCTCAGCAACGAGCAGATGGCCAGGGCGCCCGACGACGCCAAGGGCTTCTTCGCCGGCGCGATGGCCGCCGTCAAACCCTACCAGGACGCCGGCCGCCTGAAGACGTTCACGGGCAGCACCGACCTGGTGCCCGGGGTGCGCGCCGAGCCGGCGCCGGGCCACACGCCGGGTCACACCTTCTATGTCGTCGAGAGCCGCGGGCAGAAACTGGTGATCTGGGGCGACATGATGCACGTGGCCGCCGTGCAGTTTCCCGACCCCTCGATCGTCATCAAGTTCGATGTCGACTCGAAGACGGCGATGCCGCAGCGCCGCAAGGCCTTCGCCGATGCGGCCCGCCAAGGCTACTACGTGGCCATCGCTCATGTCTCGTTCCCGGGCATCGGACGCCTTCGTGCCGAGGGCAAGGGCTATGTCTGGGTGCCGCTGAACTACAGCAGCAAGCCGTGAATCCGAACCCGACAGGGAGCCGTCAACGCCGACCTCTGCCCCGATTGCTCGGCGCTTGATGTGGGTCAACGGCGGTGCTGCCCCGGCGCGCACAGCGCCCGCCGCCGTTGCCAGAATGGGTCATGAACAAGCTTCAGCGCGTGATCTGGGCCGAGGACTTCGCGACCGAATTGTCTCGATTGATCAGTGGTGGGATAGCCATGGGCGACTTCAGCGAGCGCGGCCTGAGGCTGTTTCCGACACACGGGCATATGGACCCGGGCGTCGTTGCGCAGGTGGAGTCCGACCGTTGGCACGCAGAGCAGCCGATCTGCGAATGTCGCGGCGCCGGAGCGGGCCCCTGCGCTGCTCGACCCAGATCATCGGCACTGCCCAGCGCTTTTGCCGGCGCCGGGATGCCGGGTTGTCGATAGGAGCGCTCGCCTCGGACGGGCCGGTCCGTCAGAAGCAAAAGCGGCCTGGAGGCTTCCACCTGACAGGCCGCATGAACATTGGTCGGGGCGGCGGGATTCGAACTCGCGACCTACTGGTCCCAAACCAGTTGCGCTACCAGGCTGCGCTACGCCCCGACTGAGCCGCGATTGTAGCCAGCGCACTTTGCCGAGCCGGATGTTCACGCGCTCAGCTGGGACCAGGCCTTCTCCAGGCGCTTGGCGCTCACGGGTTGGGGTGTCCGGAGTTCCTGTGCGAAAAGGCTCACGCGCAGTTCCTCGATCAGCCATCTGAACTCGTCGAGCCGCGCGTCGGCCGCGCCCTTGAGTTCGGCCACGCGGCGCAGGTAGCGTTGCTCGATCGGGCGCAGTTCGGCCAGGCGGGCCGCATCGCGCGCCGGGTCGGCGCGCCACTTGTCGAGCCGCAGCGTGACGCCCTTCAGGTAGCGCGGCAGGTGGTGCAACTGCGCGTAGCCGGTCTCGGCCAGGAAGCGCTTGGGGCACAGACGCGCCAGTTGCGCCGCCACGTCGTCGGCCACCTCCTTGGCCGGCCGCGTGTCCTTGAGCTTGCGGGTGGCGGTCGCCTGCTCGGCGAGCACGGTCGCCGCGAGGCGCGCCACCTCCTGCGCGATCAGGTTGAGCCGCGTGCGGCCCTCGTCGATGCGCTTCGCGAAGCCCGCTGCATCGGTGGGGAGCGGCTCGACGAGGAAGGCGCGGTCGAGCGCCACGTCGATGATCTGCGCCCGCAGTTCGTCGGCGCTGCCGCCGAGCGCCATGTACGCGACCGCCATGCGCGGCAGGTCGGGGATGCTCTTCTCCAGGTACTTCAGCGGCTCCTTGATCTGCAGCGCGACCAGGCGGCGCAGCCCGGCGCGGTGGCGCGTGGCCGCGACGTCGGGCTCGTCGAACACCTCGATCTCCACGTGGCCGCCCTTGTCGATCAGCGCCGGGAAGCCGACCAGGCTCTGCGCGCCGCGGCGGATCTCCATCAGTTCGGGCAGTTCGCCGAAGGACCAGGTGGTGTGGCGCTGAGGCGGCGTGGCCGAGGGTGGCGTGCCCTCACCCCGGCCCTCTCCCGCGGGCGGGAGAGGGAGAGAGTTTGTGCGGCTCCCTCTCCCGCTGGTGGGAGAGGGTTGGGTGATGGCGAGTTCGCCGCCTGCTCCACCCCGCCCAGCTTCAAGGCCGCCAGCGCCTGGAACGCCGACCTGGCCTGCGCGCCCAACTCGGCCTTCAGCGTCGGCAGGTGGCGGCCCATGCCGAGCTGGCGGCCGTGCTCGTCGACGACACGGAAGTTCATGAACAGATGGGGCTGCAGCGTCTCGAGCTTGAAGTCGTTGCGCTGCACCGCGATCTGGGTGCGCTCGCGCACCGCCTTCAGCAGCGCGTCGACCAGGCTGCCCTGCGCGAACGGCACCAGCTCGCAGAACTCGGCTGCGGCCTCGGGCAGGGGCACCAGGCGCGAGCGCGGCCGCTGGTGCAGGCTCTTCATCAGCGCCAGCACCTTGTCCTTCAGCAGGCCCGGCACCAGCCACTCGCAGCGCTCGTCGTTCACCTGGTTCAGCGCGTAGATCGGCACGGTGACGGTCAGGCCGTCCTTGCTGTCGCCGGGCTCGTGCAGGTAGGCGGCCTCGCAGTCGATGCCGCCCAGGCGCAGCGTCTTCGGGAAGGCCGCGGTGGTGATGCCCGCGGCCTCGTGGCGCATCAGCTCGTCCTTGGTCAGCATCAGCAGCTTCGGCTGCTGCGGGCTCTGGGCGCGGTACCAGCGTTCCAGCGTCGTGCCGGAACACACGTCCTCGGGCAGTTGCTGGTCGTAGAAGGCGAAGATGAGTTCGTCGTCGACCAGCACGTCCTGCCGGCGCGACTTGTGCTCCAGCTCCTCCACTTGGCGGATCAGCTTGCGGTTGTGCGCAAGGAAAGGCAGGCGGCTCTCCCACTCGCCGTTCACCAGCGCCTCGCGGATGAAGATCTCACGCGCGGCGGCGGGGTCGACGTTGCCGAAGTTGACCCGCTTGTTGTTGTAGACCACCAGCCCGTACAGCGTGGCGCGCTCCAGCGCCACCACCTCGGCCGCCTTCTTCTCCCAATGCGGCTCGAGCAGCTGCTTCTTCAGCAGGTGGCCGGCCACCTGCACGATCCACGCCGGCTCGATCGCCGCCAGCGCGCGGCCGAACAGCCGCGTGGTCTCCACCAGCTCGGCGGCGATCAGCCAGCGGCCCGGCTTCTTGCTCAGGTGCGCGCCGGGGTGGCGCCAGAACTTGATGCCGCGCGCGCCGAGGTACCAGTCCTCGTCGTCGCTCTTGCAACCCACGTTGCCCAGCAGCCCGGCCAGCATCGCCAGGTGGAGCTGCTCGTAGGTGGCCGGCGTACCGTTGAGCCGCCAGCCGTGCTCGGCCACCACGGTGTGCAGCTGCGAATGGATGTCGCGCCACTCTCGCACGCGGCGCGGGCTGACGAAGTGCTCGCGCAGGCGCTGCTCCTGCTGGCGGTTGGAGAGCTTGTGGGCGGCCGTGCCCTCGCCGCGGCCGTCCGACGCACGGGCCGGCGCCGGCATGGTCGACGGGTGCGCGGCGTGGCCGCGTCCAGCTCGATCCACTGCCACAGCTTGACGTAGCCGACGAACTCGGAGCGCTCGTCTTCGAACAGCTTGTGCTTCTGATCGGCGGCCTGCTGCTGTTCGAGCGGCCGGTCACGCACGTCCTGCACCGACAGTGCGCTGGCGATCACCAGCACCTCGGCCAGCGCCTGGCGGTCGCGCGCAGCCAGGATCATGCGGCCGATGCGCGGGTCCAGCGGCAGCCTGGCGAGCTCCTTGCCGATCGCCGTGAGCGCGTTGTCGTCGTCGGTCGCGCCCAGCTCGTTCAGCAGCGCGTAGCCGTCGGCGATCGCCTTCTTCGGCGGCGGCTCGAGGAAGGGGAAGGCCTCCACGTCGCCGAGGCCCAGCGCCTTCATGCGCAGGATCACGCCGGCCAGCGAGCTGCGCAGGATCTCGGGATCGGTGAAGCGCGGCCGGCCCGCGTAATCCTTTTCGTCGTATAGGCGGATGCAGATGCCGTCGGCCACGCGCCCGCAACGGCCGGCACGCTGGTTGGCGGCGGCCTGGCTGATGGGCTCCACCTGCAGCTGCTCGACCTTGTTGCGATAGCTGTAGCGCTTGACGCGCGCCGTGCCGGCGTCGACCACGTAGCGGATGCCGGGCACCGTGAGCGAGGTCTCGGCCACGTTGGTGGCCAGCACGATGCGCCGCCCGTTGCCGGCCTGGAACACGCGGTCTTGCTCGGTCTGCGACAGCCGCGCGAACAACGGCAGGATCTCGGGCTGCGGGCCGCCGCGGTGCTGCTGCAGCAGGTGCTTGCGCAGGTGGTCGGCGGCCTCGCGGATCTCGCGCTCGCCGGGCAGGAACACCAGCACGTCGCCGCGGCCCTCGCGCCACAGTTCGTCGACGGCGTCGGCGATCGCGTCGTTCAGGTCGTGCTCACGCGACTCCTCGAAAGCCCTCCAGCGCTGCTCGACCGGGAACAGCCGGCCGCTCACCTGGATCACCGGCGCCGGCACGAGTTCGTGCCCCCACGCTCCGCGCTCCGCACTGTCTCCGCCCCCCGAGGGCGCGCCGCCCGGCTTGGGGCGGTCCGGCGTCGGGCGGACGCTCCCGAAATGCCGTGCAAACCGATCGGCATCGATCGTCGCCGACGTCACGATCACCTTCAGGTCGGGCCGCTTCGGCAGGATCTGCCGCAGGTAGCCGAGCAGGAAGTCGATGTTGAGGCTGCGCTCGTGGGCCTCGTCGATGATCAGCGTGTCGTAGGCCTGCAGCAGCGGGTCGGTCTGCGTCTCGGCCAGCAGGATGCCGTCGGTCATCAGCTTCACCGAGGCACCCGACGTCAGCCGGTCCTGGAAGCGCACCTTGTAGCCCACCACCTCGCCGAGCGGCGTTTCCAGCTCGTCGGCGATACGCTTGGCGACCGAGCTCGCCGCGATGCGCCGCGGCTGGGTGTGGCCGATCAGCCGTCCCCGCTCGCCGGGTTTGGCATTGGCCTTGCCGCGGCCCAGCGCCAGCATCAGCTTGGGCAGCTGCGTGGTCTTGCCGGAGCCGGTCTCGCCGCAGACGATGACGACCTGGTGGCGCTGCACCGCCTCGGCGATTTCGTCGCGCCGGGCCGAGACCGGCAGCGCCTCGGGGAAGCGGATGGGTGGCAGCGATCGCGGCGGTGCAGGGGCGGCGGTGCGGGGAGCGGTCTCGGGCATGGTGTCGGGCAGAATCCGCGATTATCCCGGCGCCCGTCTCATGGACCTCGTCTTCCCGCACACCTTCGTTCCCTGGTTTCGCTCGGTCGCGCCCTACATCCACGCGTACCGCGGCAAGACCTTCGTGGTCGCGATGGCCGGCGAAGGCATCGCCGCGGGCCGACTGAACGCCTTCGTGCAGGACGTGGCGATCCTGCATGCGATGGGCATCAAGCTGGTGCTGGTGCACGGCTTCCGCCCGCAGGTGAGCGAGCAGCTGCGCGCCAAGGGCCACCCGGAGCACTTCAGCCACGGCCTGCGCATCACCGACGCGGTGGCGCTCGACTGCGCCCAGGAGGCCGCCGGCCAGCTGCGCTTCGAGATCGAGGCGGCGTTCTCGCAGGGCCTGCCGAACACGCCGATGGCCAACGCGACGGTGCGCGTGGTGTCGGGCAATTTCCTGACGGCGCGGCCGGTCGGCATCGTCGACGGCGTGAACTTCCTTCACAGCGGCATCGTGCGGCGCGTCGACGCGGCGGCCATTCGCCGTGCCATCGACATCGGCGCGATCGTGCTGCTGTCGCCGTTCGGCTTCTCGCCGACCGGCGAGGCCTTCAACCTGACGATGGAAGACGTGGCGACCAGCACCGCCATCGCGTTGCAGGCCGACAAACTGATGTTCCTGACCGAGGTGCCAGGCGTGCGCGAGGACCCGCGCGACGCCGAGAGCGCGATCGATACCGAGCTCGCGCTGGCCGACGCCCGGCGCCTGCTGGCCGCCCTGCCCGACCCGACCCAACCCACCGATACCGCCTTCTACCTGCGCCACTGCATCAAGGCCTGCGAGGGTGGCGTCGAGCGCTCGCACATCCTGCCCTTCAACGCCGACGGCGCGTTGCTGACCGAGGTCTACACACACGACGGCATCGGCACGATGGTGGTCGACGAGAAGCTAGAGAGCCTGCGCGAGGCCAGCTCCGACGACATCGGCGGCATCCTGCAGCTCATCGAACCCTTCGAGCGCGACGGCACGCTGGTCAAGCGCGACCGCACCGAGATCGAACGCGACATCGACCACTACACCGTGATCGAGCACGACGGCGTGATCTTCGGTTGTGCGGCGCTCTACCCCTACCCCGAGGCTCACACCGGCGAAATGGCAGCGCTGACGGTGAGCAACAGCGTGCAGGGCCAGGGAGATGGCGAGCGCATCCTCAAGCGCGTGGAGCAGCGCGCCCGTGCCGCCGGCCTCACCAGCATCTTCGTGCTCACCACCCGCACGATGCACTGGTTCATCAAGCGCGGCTTCGTCCAGGTCGATGCCGACTGGCTGCCCGAAGCGCGCAAACGCAAGTACAACTGGGACCGACGCTCGCTGGTCCTGGTGAAGAAGCTCGCCTGACGAGCCTCGTCGACCCGATCACAAGGACAAGGAGTTCCCCATGGCCCGTACCGTGCACTGCGCCCTGCTGAAGAAAGACGCCGACGGACTGGATTTCGCGCCCTACCCCGGCGAACTGGGCCAGCGCATCTTCGACAACGTCAGCAAGGAAGCCTGGGCCCAGTGGCTCAAGCACCAGACGATGCTGGTCAACGAGAACCGTCTGAATCTGGCGGACGCCCGTGCGCGGCAGTACCTCGCGCGTCAGATGGAGAACTACTTCTTCGGCGCCGGCGCCGAGCAGCCCGCCGGCTACGTGCCGCCGACGCCGACCTGAGTTCGGCCGCAAGGGCGTGTGGCCCGCCCCGCGAGGGCGGTGCGTTGCGGATGCCTGGAATGGTGACGCAGACGCGAATCATTCGTGTTGACTCTTATACTGACAGATCGTTGTCACAGGAGACTCCACGATGGTCCGCTCTACCCTCGCCCGCACGGCCCTGGCCGCCGCCACCCTTTGTGCCTCGTTCGCCGCTGCGGCGCAGGACCAGGTGCTGAACCTCTACTCGGCGCGTCACTACCAGACCGACGAGGCGCTCTACGCCGACTTCACCAAGTCGACCGGCATCAAGATCAACCGCGTCGACGCCGACGACGCCGGTCTGCTGGCGCGCCTGCGCAGCGAAGGCGCCTCGAGCCCGGCCGACGTGATCCTGCTGGTCGATGCCGCGCGCATCATCCTGGCCGACGCGGACGGCCTGTTCCAGCCGGTCAAGTCCAGCGTGCTGGCGTCGCGCATTCCCGCGCAGCTGCGCGGCAAGGACGACGGCCAGGGCTCGCAGTGGTTTGGCTTCTCCACCCGCGCGCGCGTGATCGTGTTCAACAAGGGCAGCGTCAAGCGCGACGACGTGGACACCTACGAGGAACTCGCCGATCCGAAGAACAAGGGCAAGGTCTGCACCCGTTCGGGCTCGCACCCCTACAACCTGTCGCTGTTCGGTTCGATGTACGAGCACCTCGGTGCCCAGAAGACCGAGGCCTGGCTCAAGGGCGTGGTCGACAACATGGCGCGCGCCCCCAAGGGCGGCGACACCGACCAGATCAAGGCCGTGGCGAGCGGCGAGTGCGGCATCGCCCTCACCAACAGCTACTACCTGGCACGCCTGATGCGCTCGGAGAAGCCGGAAGACAAGGCCGTGGTCGAGAAGATCGAGGTCGTGTTCCCGAACCAGCAATCCTGGGGCACCCACGTCAACATCGCCGGCGGCGCGCTGGCCCGGCACGCGAAGAACCGCGATGCCGGCGTGAAGTTCCTCGAATACCTGTCCACCAATTCGGCCCAGACCTATTTCGCGAACGGCAACAACGAATATCCGGTGGTGCCGGGCGTGAAGGTCGCCAATCCGGCACTCGACGCGCTGGGAGCTTTCAAGGCCGAACTGATTCCGATCTCGGTGGTCGGGCTGAATTCCATCCGGGTTCAGCAGAGCCTCGATCGGGTCGGCTACAAATAATTCCCGACATATTCCACCTGGAACCCGGCCGCGGCCGGGTTTTCTCTGAGTTGTCACATTGCACGATTTTCGCTGGACCGCCTAGAATCAAATTCAGGCGGGCGCTATTCCCCGCTTCAATTCAACTCGATGGAGCTGGACGCTGAAATGGCCACATACCAAGACCTGATGTCCCAGAAAGCCGCGCTCGAGCGGCAGGCTGCGGCCCTGACCGAGCAGATCGAGACCGCACGTCGTGCCGAGCACAGCGCGGTCATCGCCAGGATCAAGGCCTTGATGGACGAACACGGCATCACGCTGGCGGATCTGGGGCGCAGCAAGTCCCCGGTCAAACCGGCCAAGGCTGCAAAAACCGGCGGGACCGCCGGTCGCAAGGTCGCAGTCAAGTATCGGAATACCGCGACCGGCGATACCTGGAGCGGCCGCGGGCTGCAACCCAATTGGTTGAAGGCAGCGCTGGCCTCCGGCCGCAAGATCGAGGAATTCTCGGTCTGACAGGCGATCGGTTTCGACCGGCGAAGCCGGCCGAGGCATTTTCAACCAGCCGCCTGCGGGCGGCTGCTTCGTTTGTGGACCGAGGTGCCGGAGCCGGAAACAAACCCGCGTCGAGGTCCGGCGGGCAGATTCCGCGCACGGCGAGAAGCTGCGAAGGAATCTCCTTCACGGCCTATCGCGAGGCAGGCGTCGCGCCCTCCTTGGCGCGCCCCATGATCCGGCGCACCAAGCTCGTGCCAGCGAGCACCAGCGCCCCTGCCACGATGCCGAGCACACCATCCAGCACACTCGGCAGCAACGCCTGCAACACCCCCCCGACGCCACCGGCGAACGCCGCGACCCGGGCCACGATCGCCTCGAGGGCATGGTGCAGCACCGGGATGCCGTGCGTCAGGATGCCGCCACCCACCAGGAACATCGCTGCGGTGCCGGCGATCGACAGCCCCTTCATCAGCCACGGTGCCGCTCTCAGGATGCCGGCGCCCAGACCGCGCTGAAAGCGGCCCCATGCCCCGCCGCCCGGCTGACGGCTCAGATAGAGGCCGCCATCGTCGAGCTTCACGATCGCCGCCACGAGCCCGTAGACGCCGACCGTCATCAGCAGCGCGATGCCCACCAGCACCGACACCTGCGTGATAAAGGGCGACTCGGCACGGTGCCCAGCGTGATCGCGATGATCTCGGCCGACAGGATGAAATCGGTGCGCACCGCACCCTTGATCTTGTCCTGTTCGAAAGCCACCAGATCCAGCGCCGGATCGGCCACCGCGCGGGCCAGTTCCGCCCGGCGGGCCTCGTCCTCCGCCTTGTCGTGCATGAACTTGTGCGCCAGCTTCTCGAAGCCTTCGTAGCAGAGGAACGCGCCCCCGACCATCAGCAGCGGCGTGACGGCCCAGGGCGCGAAGGCGCTGATCGCCAGCGCCGCAGGCACCAGGATCGCCTTGTTCTTCAATGAGCCCCGCGCCACGGCCCACACGACCGGCAGTTCGCGGTCGGCCGAGACGCCGGTCACCTGCTGGGCGTTGAGCGCCAGATCGTCACCCAGCACCCCCGCGGTCTTCTTGGTGGCCACCTTGGTGAGCAGGGCCACGTCGTCGAGCACGCTCGCGATGTCGTCGATGAGGGCAAGCAAGCTGGAAGCGGCCATTCGGAGTCCTGAGGTTGCCGGAGCGGTTCAAACGATCGATCGCAGCGATTGTCCGATGAAGGCCGCACCGTCGTTGGCACCCTCGCGCGGCATGCCGCTAGAGTCAGCCGCATGACGAGCGACGACACGGCGATCCATACGGTGACGGTGCAACCGGCGGGCTGGGTCTTCGCCGCACCCGCGTCGGTGCCCTTGCTCGTCGCCGCGCAGCGCGCCGGCATCCGCCTGCCCAGTTCCTGCCGCAACGGCACCTGCCGGGCCTGCCTGTGCGAATCGCGCCACGGCGAGGTGGCATACCGCATCGAATGGCCGGGGCTCAGTGCCGACGAGAAAGCCGCCGGCATCATCCTGCCCTGCGTCGCACACGCCCGCTCGGACCTCGTGATCGAGCAGGCTGCGGCACGCTGCATGCCCCCGTCCGACGAATCCGGCGGCTGAACCGGCTCGATGTCACGACGCGCGCCGCATCGCCTGTCGCTGCCGACCCACAGCCTGCAACCAGTCGAAAGAACCGCCGATCGGCCGGCGACACGGCGTCACGCCGAGGTGCCGGCCGGGCAGGCGGGACCCGCGAATGCTCCCTAGCACAACCGGATATGCCGCGCGGCCTCCCCGACCCTCGGCGTCGTGATCTCGCGCACGTCCGGCCTCGCCGGACAACGCACCAAAAGCTTGCGCGCTCTCGTGCCGTCGGCCACCCTGCGGCTCGGCCGCCCGTCCGACGCAGGGCGCCCGCGGCGCACCCTGATGCAACTTGCAACGAAACTGACGGCCGCAGGTTCGACAATCAAGACTTTCATACCCGCTTGGAGAACCGATGAGCCGCATCACCCCCCTGGCCCTGTCGCTGCTGGTCGCCGGCCTGATGACCACCGGCGGCGCCGCCCTGGCGCAGGCGCAGACCGCTCCCGCCGCGAAGCCGGCCCCGGCCAAGAAGCCGGTGTCGCAGTCGCGCAAGGAACTGAAGTCCGAAGCCAAGGGCCTGGCTCTCGCAACGGAAGTGACCGAGACGATCAGCGACAACCAGTTGGCAATCTCCAACCGCGTGCTGACCGGCACCGCGCAGTGCGAGTTCAACCAGACTGTCAGCGTGACCCCGGTGCAGAACAAGCCGGGCCACTTCGAGGTCGTGTTCAACAAGGCGGCCTATGTGATGACGCCGCAGGAAACCACCACCGGCGCCGTCCGGCTCGAGGACAGACGCAGCGGCGTCGTGTGGCTGCAGATCCCCGTGAAGTCGATGATGATGAACCAGAAGATCGGCCAGCGCATGGTCGATGGCTGCACCCTCGCGGAGCAGCGCGCCGCGGTCGCGGCCGTCACCGCCGCGGCGCGCTGAGACGCCGATTGACCCCCGCCGCGCTGGCCCTGGCCGGCGCCGGCGTCCGCTCCCGGGTTGAATATGCGGATTCAGGTATGTATACTTCATACATACCGATCGACGCAGATTCACGGGAGCCAGCATGGAAGCCACCGTTGCCGAGCGCGGGCAGATCACTCTGCCCAAGGCCGTGCGTGACGCCCTCGGGCTGGTCAAGGGCACGCAGCTGAAGGTCGAGCTCGACGGCGGCCGCATCATCCTGCGCAAGAACGTCGACGACGCCATCTCTCGCGCTCGCGGCAAGTTCAAGCTCGACGGCTTCACCTCGGTCGACGAGGCCCTGCGCGCGGTGCGCGGTCGGGCCCCCGGCGATCCCGTCGATCGCTGAGCGCCCCGCCGTCGATGATCGCGATCGATTCCTCCGTCCTGATCGAACTCCTCAGCGAGAGCCCCGAGGCCGACACGGCCGAGGCCGCGCTGCGCGACGCGCTGTCGCGCGGGCCGGTCGCCGTCTGCGATGTCGTCATCGCAGAGGTCTGCAGCTCGCTCGAGGAAGGCGATCGCGCCGTGCAGGTGCTCGAGGACATGGGCATCGTCTACAGCGCGGTCGAGCAGAAATCCGCGGTGCGCGCCGGCGAGATGCAGCGTCGCTACCGCTCGCGCGGAGGTGCCCGCCAGCGCAACGTGCCCGACTTCATCGTCGGGGCCCACGCCTTGCTTCAGTGCAACGGCCTGATCACCCGAGATGCCGAGTTCTTCCGCCTCTACTTCAAAGGCCTGAAAGTCATCGTGCCGCGCGCCGCCTGACAGGGTCCCTTCGCTTTCGTCCCCCGCCCTCCTCCTACCGTCCCCGGAGTCCACCATGCTGCAAGCCTATCGCCAACATGCCGCCGAACGCGCCGCGCTCGGCATCCCGCCGCTCCCGCTCGAAGCGAAGCAGGTGGCCGAACTGATCGAGCTGATCAAGAGCCCGCCGGCCGGCGAAGAGTCCTTCCTGCTCGACCTGCTGACACACCGCGTCCCGCCGGGAGTCGACGACGCCGCCAAGGTCAAGGCCTCGTTCCTGGCCGCCGTGGCGCACGGCGATCTCGCGGTCGCGCTGATCTCCAAGGCCAAGGCCACCGAATTGCTGGGCACGATGGTGGGTGGCTACAACGTCAAGCCCCTGATCGACCTGCTCGACGACGCCGACGTGGCCGCCGTCGCGGCCGAAGGCCTGAAGAAGACGCTGCTGATGTTCGACTTCTTCCACGACGTGGCCGAGAAGGCCAAGGCCGGCAACGCCAAGGCCAAGGAAGTGATCCAGAGCTGGGCCGATGCCGAGTGGTTCACTTCGCGCCCCGAGGTCGACAAGAAGATCACCGTCACCGTCTTCAAGGTGCCGGGCGAGACCAACACCGACGACCTGTCGCCGGCGCCGGACGCCTGGAGCCGCCCGGACATCCCGCTGCACTACCTGGCGATGCTGAAGAACACGCGCGAAGGCGCGGCCTTCAAGCCCGAGGAGGATGGCAAGCGCGGACCGATGCAGTTCATCGACGACCTGAAGAAGAAGGGCCATCTGGTCGCCTACGTCGGCGACGTGGTCGGCACCGGCTCGTCGCGCAAGAGCGCGACCAACAGCGTGATCTGGGCCACCGGCCAGGACATCCCCTTCGTGCCGAACAAGCGCTTCGGCGGCGTCACGCTGGGCGGCAAGATCGCGCCGATCTTCTTCAACACCCAGGAAGACTCGGGCTCGCTGCCGATCGAAGTGGACGTATCCAAGCTCGAGATGGGCGACGTGGTCGACATCCTGCCGTACGAGGGCAAGATCCAGAAGAACGGCGCCACCGTCGTCGAGTTCAAGCTGAAGAACGAGGTGCTGTTCGACGAGGTGCGCGCCGGCGGCCGCATCAACCTGATCATCGGCCGCAGCCTCACCGGCAAGGCGCGCGAGTTTCTCGGCCTGCCCGCCTCGACGCTCTTCCGCCTGCCCAAGGCCCCGGCCGCGACCCAGGCCGGTTTCACGCTGGCGCAGAAGATGGTCGGCCGCGCGGTCGGCCTGCCCGAGGGCCAGGGCGTGCGCCCGGGCACCTACTGCGAGCCCAAGATGACCACCGTCGGCAGCCAGGACACCACCGGCCCGATGACGCGCGACGAACTGAAGGACCTGGCCTGCCTGGGCTTCAGCGCCGACCTGGTGATGCAGAGCTTCTGCCACACCGCGGCCTACCCGAAGCCCGTGGACGTGAAGACGCACCGCGAGCTGCCTGCCTTCATCAGCAACCGCGGCGGCGTGGCGCTGCGCCCGGGCGACGGCGTGATCCACAGCTGGCTCAACCGCCTCCTGCTGCCCGACACCGTGGGCACCGGCGGCGACAGCCATACGCGCTTCCCCATCGGCATCAGCTTCCCCGCAGGCTCGGGCCTGGTCGCCTTCGGCGCGGCCACCGGCGTGATGCCGCTGGACATGCCCGAATCGGTGCTGGTGCGCTTCAAGGGCCAGATGCAGCCGGGCGTGACGCTGCGTGACCTGGTGCATGCGATCCCGCTCTACGCGATCAAGGCCGGCCTGCTGACGGTCGCCAAGGCCGGCAAGAAGAACGTGTTCTCCGGCCGCGTGCTGGAAATCGAGGGCCTGCCGGACCTGAAGGTGGAACAGGCCTTCGAGCTGAGCGACGCCTCGGCCGAGCGTTCGGCCGCCGGCTGCACCATCAAGCTCAACCCGGCGCCGATCAAGGAATACCTCACCAGCAACGTGGTGCTGATGAAGAACATGATCGCCGACGGCTATGCAGACGCCCGCACCCTGCAGCGCCGCATCGAGAAGGTCGAGGCCTGGCTGGCCAATCCGCAGTTGCTCGAGGCCGACAAGAATGCCGAGTACGCCGCCGTGATCGAGATCGATCTGGCCGACATCAAGGAACCGATCGTCTGCTGCCCCAACGACCCGGACGACGCCAAGTTCATGTCCGAGGTCGCCGGCACCAAGATCGACGAGGCCTTCATCGGCTCGTGCATGACCAACATCGGCCACTTCCGCGCCGCCGCCAAGCTGCTGGGCGGCCAGCGCGACATCCCGGTCAAGCTGTGGGTCGCCCCGCCGACCAAGATGGACGAGAGCGAGCTGATCAAGGAAGGCCACTACGCCAACTTCGGCGCCGCCGGTGCCCGCACCGAGATGCCCGGTTGCAGCCTCTGCATGGGCAACCAGGCCCAGGTGCGTGAAGGCGCGACCGTCGTCTCCACCAGCACCCGCAACTTCCCGAACCGCCTGGGCAAGAACACCAACGTGTTCCTGGCCTCGGCCGAACTGGCGGCGATCGCCTCGAAGCTCGGAAAGATTCCGACCGTGGCCGAGTACCACGAGGCGATGGGCATCATCAACAAGGACGCCGACAGCGTGTACCGCTACATGAACTTCGACCAGATCGACGAGTACGCGAGCGTCGCGAAGGAAGTCACCGCCTGATCACCGGCGACACCGCTCGAGGCCACGGCCCGCAGTTCCTGCGGGCCGTTTTCCTTTCAGGCCCGCCGTTGCGCGTGCGCGCGCAGCCGTTGCACCGCGGCGGCCACGCCATGAGCGGCCCGTACCACCATCTGCGAGCGGCGTTCGAACCACGGCAACAGCGCCGCCCCTGCCGACTGGGCCGGCAGTTCGAAGGACGGCAGCGCTCCGGTGCGACTTCGGCCGGCGTGGCGGCAGCCGAAGTCGGGCCCGGCGCGAGGCAGGCGTGCACCGCCGCGGCGGCGCGACGCAGCACCGCCTCGGCCGGCTCGCGATCGAGCGCGTCGACCCGGCGGGTGAGCATCTGCCGCATCGCGGCCAGGTGGCCGAGCATTTCCTGTCCGTGGGTCAGTGCGTCGGTGATGGCCTGCAAAGGCACCCGCACGCGTTCCGGCTCGACGCTGCTTCGCTGTGCCATCGCGGCCAGCCCGGCGAGGGACTCATAGGCCTCGCGACGCGCCAGACCCAGCCGCGCGCGGCTGCGCCCGGGCTCGGGCCAGGTCAGCACCTCGATGGCCAGCGCGTTCAGGCTGTTCAGCAGCCGGTCGAGCGCGCGCGTGAGGCTGCTGCGCTCCCACGACGGCAGGACGTAGCAGAACGCCCAGGCCAGCCCGGCGCCAAGTGCGGTATCGGCCAGGCGCTCGGCCACTGCGAAGCCGGCGGCCGGATCGGCCAAGTGAGCCTGCAGCAGGGCCATCACGGTGGCAGCGATCGCCGTGACCAGATAGCGCACGTTGACGAAGGCATGCGCGGCCGCGACCGCCAGCAGGAAGGCCACCGAGGCCACGCCGCTCCAGTGCAGTTGCGCCAGCCCGAGTACCAGCAGACAGCCGAGCACCGTGCCGCCGAGCCGCGCGTTGCGCCGCTCGAGCGTCTGCTCCAGATTGCCGCGCAGCACGACCGCGACGCTCAGCACCAGCCAGTGCGGGTGCGAGGCCCAGGGCAGCGCCTCGCCGATGAAGTAGGCCGCCCCGAGCGCGACGGCCGATCGCACGGCGTGCCGAAGCACCGGCGATCTCCCGCTGGTGTGTGGTTTCAGCGCAGCGAGCGGCCAGCCCTCGACCGACACGAACAGGCTCAATTCTTCCTGCGTCAAACGCAGCGGCAACAGCTCTCCGCGCAACAGCGCGCGCATCTGCCGCAGGTCGTCGATCATGTGCTGCGCGCGATCGGCCAGCGCCGGCAGCAGGTGTTCACGCCGGTCGCCCGCCGGGATCGAGACACCGGCCACCCAGGCGTGCAGCGGGCGGTCGTCGCTGTCGTGCGCAGCCTCCACCGGGTCGTCGTAGCGCAGCGCGCCCTGCATCGCATCGAGCGCGGCCGCCTGCGCCTCCAGATTGGCGGCGAGCCGCTGGCGCACCGCAGCCGCCAGCGCATCGTCACCCAGCAGGCCCAGATCGAGCTCACTGGCCAGCAGGGTGTCGCGCAGATCGACGGCGGTGACCAGCAGGCCGGCGAAGGTCCGCGTTTCGGTATCGCGGTCCGGCCGCTCGAAGATCAGATCGCGCGCCGCCTGCACCCGGTCGTTGAGTGCCGTCTCGTCGCGGATCCACGTTCGCAGCCGGTCGGCGGCCGAGTCACTGCCGCGCACCTGCGGCGATGAAGGCACGAGCAATGCGGCGCGCGCCCGCAGCAAGGCGGACAGCCCCTCCAGCACGCCAGCCAGGGCCAGCGCTCGATAGCGGCGCTGCAGCATCACCGAGCAGAACATCGCCCAGGCCATGTACAACGCCGCGCCGAGCGCCGTCCAGGCGGTGTGCGCGAACACCGCAGCCGCGCCCGACACAGGCGGCGACGCCATCGCGAACACGATCGCGAGGATGCCGACGAACGACACCGGACCGGCGCGCAGGCCCCAGGCCAGCGTCATCGCGGAAGCGAAGGCCACCAGCGCCACCACGCCGCCGAGCGCCACCGGATGCAGGCGCAGCGCGACGACGAACGCCGTCACGACGCAGGTGCTGAACGCCGCCAGCGACACCCTGAGCCAGCTGCGCCGCGGCACCACGGGCAAGTCGGCCAGGCTGACGCAGACCGCGCCGCTGACCGCCCACAGCGCCGGCGCGCTGCCGGCCAGCGCCGACACCAGCGCCTGGATCAGGCAGATGCCGAGTGCGACGCCGATGCCATTGACGACATGCAGCGGCAGCGCGTGCAGCGGACGCCAGGGAACGCGCATCAGGCGGGCGGCGCTTCCAGGGCCTTCACCAGCGCGTGCAGGCAGCGGTTCACCGGCGTTGGCGTGCCGGTGGCCTCGCCGCGCCGCACGACGTAGCCGTTGAGGTGATCGATCTCGCTGCGGCGCCCGCGGCGCAGGTCCTGCGCGGTCGACGAGAACTGCGCCGGCATGGTCTGCGCGATGCGGCGCACCGACGCCGGCACCTCGCCCGGGATCCGAACGCCATCGGCAGCAGCCACGGCCAGGCACTCGGCCACCAGGTCATCCATGACGCGGGCGATGCCTTCGCGCGCGACCAGCGGGCCGTAGGCAGGTTCGTCAACGCCGACAGCGCGTTGTAGGCGCAGTTGAGCACCAGCTTGGCCCACAGCACGCCGGCCACGTTGTCCCCGGTCTCGGCCGGCACGCCGGCATCGCCCAGCAGCGCCAGCAGGCCGGCGGCCTCCAGCGTGCCCGGTGTGCCGTGCACGCCGGTCGGTCCGATCACCAGTTCACCGCGGCCGTTGTGCTTCACGTGGCCGGGACCGGCCATCTCGGCGGCGACGTAGACCACCGCAGGCCACACCGGCACACCGACCAGTGCCTGCAGCCGTTCGGCGTTGTCGACGCCGTTCTGCAGGCTCAGCACCAGCGCGTCCGGCGCCAGGTGGTCACGCAGCTCGAGGCCGGCCGCCTCGGTGTCGGTCGACTTGACGCAGAACAGCACCAGCGCCGCGTCGATCAGCGCCGCCGCCTCGGTGCTGGCGCGCACCGGCAGTTCGACGTCGAAGGCCGCCGTCTGCAAGCGCAGGCCGCGCTGCTGCAGCGCCTCGACATGGGTCGGTCGGCCAACCAGCACCAGCTCGTGGCCGGCACGCGCCAGCATGCCGCCGTAGTAGCAGCCCACGGCCCCCGCGCCCATCACGCCGATCTTCATCGTTCGCTTCCGCGCACGGGCGTCAGGGGGCCGGCGGCGCGATCTGCTCGGCGTAGTCGTAGAGCGCGCCCAGGATGTCCTGGCCCCGCTCGTCGGCCGACTCGCTGAGCGCGTCGATGCGTTCGAAGAAGGCCGCCAGGCTGCTGCCGCCGCCGACGCCCAGGTGCAGCCGCTCGGCGCGATGCTGCTCCCACTGGGCCCGCTCCTCGGCATCGAGCGTGTCCGGAAAGTTGCGCGCCCGGTAACGGAACAGCAGTTCCTCCAGGCGCCCGTCCTCGAACGACGGGCGCTGGCCCGCCAGCCCTTCCGGCGGCAGCCCACGCAGCCGCTCGAGCGTGCGCCGGTCGGCATTGGAGACGAAGCCGCCATACAGGTCTTCGTCGACGTCGGGTGCCTGCTCGGGCGCGGGCCGCGCGAACACGTCGGCCCACAGCGCGCGTGGCAGCGCGTCGTGCGCCAGGGCGATGTCGGCGTGACGCTGCACCCGGGCGGCGTCGTAGCCCCAGCGCTCGGCCATCGCCGGGCTCAGCGTCTTGAGGTTGCCGATGACGATCGGCGACTTGTTGATGTGGATGCTCTTGATCGGCAGGCGCGTCGTGCCCTCCGGCAGATCTTCGGCCTTGGTGAACAGGCGCTGGCGGATCGCGGCGGCATCGAGTCCGTAGAGTTCGCTGGGGTCGGCTGCCAGATCCCAGACGATCAGTTCGTTCTTGTTGGTCGGGTGAGCGCCGAGCGGCCACACCGCGGCGAGGCAACCCCGCTCGGCCGGGTACATGCCGGAGATGTGCAGGAAGGGCCTCCGCGCACCGGCACCGATCTCCGCCATCACCGCGTCCTTGCGGTGCAGCCGGAAGCAGAAGTCCCACAGGCGGGGCTGGTGCCGGCGGATCAGCCGCGCCAGGCCGATGGTGGCACGCACGTCCGACAGCGCGTCGTGTGCCGCCTCATGTGCCAGGCCATTGGCCGCCGTCAGGTGCTCGAGCTTGAACGAGGCTCGGCCGTCCTCGTGGCGCGGCCATTCGATGCCCTCGGGCCGCAGCGCATAGGTGCAGCGCACCACGTCTAGCAGGTCCCAGCGCCCGCAGCCGTTCTGCCATTCTCGGGCATAGGGGTCCATCAGGTTGCGCCAGAACAGATGGCGCGTCACCTCGTCGTCGAAGCGGATGGTGTTGTAACCCACGCCCACCGTGCCCGGCGCCGCCAGCTCGCGCTCGATGGTGGCAGCAAAAGCATGTTCCGGCAGGCCCTGCTCGAGGCAGGTCTGCGGCAGGATGCCGGTCAGCAGGCACGATTCGGGGTCGGGCAGGAAATCGGGCGCGGGCTGGCAGTAGTGCATCAGCGGCGGACCGATCTCGTTGAGCTCGGCGTCGGTGCGCACGCCAGCGAACTGCGCCGGCCGGTCGCGCCGCGGCCAGCGCCCGAAGGTTTCGTAGTCGTGCCAGTAGAAGCTGTGTTCGCTCATCGCCCGCAACATACCTCAAGCCGTGGCCGGGACCGGCGTCAAGGCCCGGCCACCCGCAGGAAGCTGGCGAAGCGCGGCAGGCCGCGCGCCGTGGTGCCGCGGTAGGTGTAGGTGACCACCGTGCCCTGCGGAGGCGGTGAAGCCCGCTGTGCATCGCTGAAGCCCGTGCCGAGCGCGAACTCCCGTCCCTGCGGCGTGCGCACGCGCAAGGCGCCCAACTGCCCGACAAAGCGGCCCTTCCCCGCGACGTGCCCGACGACGACTGCCTCGCCGTCCTGCAGCGGCTTGAGCTTCAGCAGCACTTCGCTGCGGCCGGTGACGTAGGGGGCGTCGGCCCGGTGCAGCATCAGCCTTCGCCGCCCTGCGCCACCACGCTGGCCAGTCGGGCCTGCAGGGCTGCGGCATCGAGCAGTTCCCATTGCTCCACTGCCATCAGCGGCCCGTGCCCCGTTTGACTGACCAGTTGAGCCATCCGCGCTGCCCGCTCGGTGAACGGGCCGGGCGCTCCCGGCAGCTCGAACACACCGTAGCGCACCTGCCGCCATCCGGCATCGTCGGGCTGCCGGTCCCGCACGATCGCCGTGAGCGCCTCGAAACGGCCGCGGCCAAGCCACAGCTCGCCGTCCAGCGCCACGGCCGGCAAGCCGGCCGTGAACCAGCTCGGCGCCGGCACCACGCCGCCACCACGAAACCGCAGCTCGCGTCCGTCCCATTGCGCCCGTACGCCGTCGAGCTTCTCGCTGACCCGGTAGCCGACCGGAGACTGGCCGGCCGCGGCCTCACGCGCCAGCAGCATCGACGGCGCGGCCGCACCGTCGCCGGATCGTCGCACCGCTGCGGCACCGGCGACCCGGACCCCAGCGGCCGCGGCCAAGGCCAGCGCACGCCCCACCACATCACGCCTCGACATCCCCTGCACGATCGCCTCCTGCCCTTCGATGGCCCGCGGCGATTGTTCGGTCGCATGGCCATCGTGGGATCCTCCCCACTGGAGCGGATCACGGGGGTGCGCACCGGCCCTCGCAAGGGTGCGTCGACCTAGGTGCCGCGATGTCATGTGGTGTTGGCATGCAAACCGCATAATCGTTTTCAACCCCAACCCACACCGAGGTCGACCATGCCCGCCACGAGCCCGCACGCCTTCCCGAAGACCCTGAAGAGCTTCAAGACCGCCTCCGGCAAGGAGGGCCGGTTCTACTCGCTACCCGAGCTGGCGAAGACCTTCCCGAACGTGGCGCGCCTGCCGGTGTCGGTGCGCATCGTGCTGGAGAGCGTGCTGCGCAACTGCGACGGCAAGAAGGTCACGAAGGAGCACGTGGAGCAGCTCGCGAACTGGCGGCCGACCGTCGAGCGCAGCGACGAGATCCCCTTCGTCGTCGCGCGCGTGGTGCTGCAGGACTTCACCGGCGTGCCGCTGCTGGCCGACCTGGCCGCGATGCGCAACGTGGCCGCGAAGATGGGCAAGAACCCCAAGGCGATCGAGCCGCTGGTGCCGGTGGACCTGGTGGTCGACCACTCGGTGATGATCGACCACTTCGGGTCGGCCAAGGCGCTGGACCTGAACATGAAGCTGGAATTCAGCCGCAATCGCGAGCGCTACCAGTTCATGAAATGGGGCATGGACGCCTTCGACACCTTCGGCGTCGTGCCACCCGGCTTCGGCATCGTGCACCAGGTGAACCTCGAGTACCTTGCGCGCGGCGTGCACAAGACCCAGGGCGGCATCTTCTACCCCGACACATTGGTGGGCACCGACAGCCACACCACGATGATCAACGGCATCGGCGTGGTCGGCTGGGGCGTGGGTGGCATCGAGGCCGAGGCCGGCATGCTGGGCCAGCCGGTCTACTTCCTGACACCCGACGTGGTGGGCTTCGAGCTCACCGGCCAACTGCGCGAGGGCGTGACGGCCACCGACCTGGTGCTGACGGTCACCGAGATCCTGCGCAAGGCCAAGGTGGTGGGCAAGTTCGTCGAGTTCTTCGGCGAAGGCACCCGCACCCTCGCCCTGCCCGACCGCGCCACGATCGGCAACATGGCGCCCGAGTATGGCGCCACGATGGGCTTCTTCCCGGTCGACGAGAAGACCATCGACTATTTCCAGGGCACCGGCCGCAGCAAGGCCGAGATCGAGGCCTTCGAGGCCTACTTCAAGGCGCAGAAGCTGTTCGGCGTGCCCGAGGCCGGCGACATCGACTACAGCGCGGTCGTGAAGCTCGACCTGGGCACAGTGGCGCCGTCGCTGTCGGGCCCGAAGCGGCCGCAGGATCGCATCGAACTCGGCCACGTGAAGTCGCAGTTCGGCTCGCTGTTCAGCAAGCCGCCGGCGGAGAACGGCTTCAACCAGCCGGCTGAGAAGCTGGGGCAGGCCTTTGCCACCAGCGACGGCCTGGAAATCCGGAACGGCGACGTGCTGATCGCCGCCATCACCTCCTGCACCAACACCAGCAATCCGGGCGTGCTGCTGGCCGCCGGGCTGCTGGCGAAGAAGGCGGTCGAGGCCGGGCTGAAGGTGAAGAAGCACGTGAAGACCTCGCTCGCGCCGGGCTCGCGCATCGTCACCGAGTACCTGGAGAAGGCCGGCCTGCTGCCCTACCTGGAGAAGCTGGGCTTCTTCGTCGCTGGCTACGGCTGCACCACCTGCATCGGCAATGCCGGCGACCTGACGCCCGAGATCAACGAGGCGATCACGAAGAACGACCTGGTGTGCGCCGCCGTGCTGTCGGGCAACCGCAACTTCGAGGCCCGCATCCACCCGAACCTGAAGGCCAACTTCCTGGCCAGCCCGCCGCTGGTGGTGGCCTATGCGATCGCCGGCACCGTGAGCAGGGACCTGATGACGGAACCGGTGGGCACCGGCAAGGGCGGCAAGCCGGTCTACCTGGGCGACATCTGGCCCACCAGCGACGAGATCTACAAGCTGATGAAGTTCGCGATGGACGGCAAGGCGTTCAAGAAGAATTACGACAAGGTCAAGAGCGATCCCGGCAAGCTGTGGGAACAGATCAAGGGCGTGAAGGGCCATGTCTACACCTGGCCCAAGAGCACCTACATCGCCGAGCCGCCGTTCTTCCAGGACTTCACCATGGAGCCGGCCGTGGCGGACGCCGGCGTGAAGGGCGCACGCATCATGGGCCTGTTCGGCGACTCGATCACCACCGACCACATCTCGCCGGCCGGCTCCTTCAAGGACACCACGCCGGCCGGCAAGTACCTGCTAGAGCACGGTGTGCTGAAGGCCGACTTCAACAGCTACGGCTCGCGCCGCGGCAACCACGAGGTGATGATGCGCGGCACCTTCGCCAACGTGCGCATCAAGAACCTGATGCTGCCGCCCAAGGACGACGGCGCGCGCGAGGAAGGTGGCTACACCCTCTTCCAGCTCGACGGTGCGGACAAGGGCCGCAAGCTCGCGATCTACGACGCCGCCATGCAGTACATCGCCGCCGGCGTACCCACGGTGATCTTCGGCGGCGAGGAGTACGGCACCGGCTCGTCGCGCGACTGGGCCGCCAAGGGCACGCAGCTGCTGGGCATCAAGGCCGTGGTGGCGAAGAGCTTCGAGCGCATCCACCGCAGCAACCTGGTCGGCATGGGCGTACTGCCGCTGCAGTTCAAGGGCAGCGACTCATGGAGCACGCTGGGACTGATCGGTGACGAGGTGGTGGACGTGGTGGTCGATGCCGACATGAAGCCGCAATCGGACGCCACGCTGGTGATCACCACGCCCACCGGTGAGAAGAAGACCGTGATCGTCACGCTGCGCATCGACACGCCGATCGAGGTGGACTACTACAAGCACGGCGGCATCCTGCCCTTCGTGCTGAGGCAGTTGCTCGCCGCGTGACCACCGCCTTGTGAGTTGTGAGGACGCGGCACGACGGTCGTCGCGTCCTCAGTGGGACAGCCGTGCGCTGAATACCGCCTCGTCGAAGCCGACCGTCACGCCACCCGGCCACTCCACCACGGGCCGCTTCACCAGCGACGGATGTTCCCTGAGCGCCCGCTGGGCGCTCGACGCGTCGACGACGGACTCCCGCACCGCAGGATCGAGTTGGCGCCAGGTCGTGCCCTTGCGGTTGACCAGCGTCTCCCAGCCGGTGGCGGACACCCATCTGGCCAGCGCGTCGGGAGGCACGCCCTGCTTCTTGAAGTCGTGAAACGTGTAGCCAACGTCGCGGGCCTCCAGCCAGGCGCGGGCCCGCTTCACGGTGTCGCAGTTCGGGATGCCGTACAGGGTGATCGTGGGCATGGAATCAGCGACCGTCGAAGAGATCGTCGCACTGCGGATCGACGTTGTTGCCCAGTTCGGCCACCTTGTCGGAGGTGTCGAGGCTGACCTGGAACCACACGCAGAACGGCGTGTCGTAGCGGTACGACCAGAGCTGGTGCTGCTGACGTGACAGGAAGCGCACGTTCGACGGATGGCCGATGCGCCGCAGCACTTCGTCGCGGCTCATGCCGATCTGCAGTGCATAGAAGTTCTTCTCGGTCAGCACCTGTTCCCAGCGCAGCAGCCGCTGGTCGGCATCGAAGTCGAGCATGTAAGTGTGCTTGCCCATCGGGCCTCGGGCGAACTCCAGCCGCTCACCGGCTGGAGCGAGTGCATAGCGCCCGGTCGGCGGCCCCATGCGCTCGATGACCTGCGCCTGCGGTGTACCGACGGGCAGGCCCGAAGGGCTGTAACCGGCGCAGGCTGACAACGCGAGCACGCCGATCCACAGCAGCATGCAGCGCAGGGTGGTCGATGCAGCAGCGGGGGTCGGCCGGTTCATGCGCAAATTCTGCCCGCGAGCGAAATCCGACCCGGTCGCGCGGAGATCGCGATTGAGCAACGTCGCTCAATCGCGACCTGGCAGCCGCCGCGTCGCGTCCGCCGTCGGCAGGCGCCACATCCACAGCGCAACGGCGGTGCAACACAGTGCGGGCATCCATCGCCAGGGCGAAGTCAGCCACCACCACGACCAGACACAGCCCAGCGTCATCATCACCGTGGCCAGTCGCTTCGCCGCCAGCGGGATCGCGCGATGCGAACGCCACGCCTGAATCATCGGTCCGAAGCGTCGATGCCCGAGCAGCCAACGTTCGCAGCGCTCGCTCCCGCGCGCAAAGCAGAAGGCCGCCAGCAGCACGAAGGGCGTCGTGGGCAACAAGGGCAGCACGATGCCGACCAGGCCCGTCAGCAAGGCCAGCCCCCCCGCCAGCGACCACAGCGCGCGAATCCAGCGCGGCGTCGGGGGAATTGGGGCCTCGTCCTGCATGGACGCAGTATCGGTCCGCCGGAGACCGATCGGTCGCCCGGCCGCCTGGGCCGGTCTCGAGCGCTCTAGACGGACCTCGCCGTCGCCCGCCCGGCCAGTGCTTCCAGCGCGGAGCCCAGACCCAGCAGGGTCGGTTGCGCTTCGGTGATGCGCCTGAAGACATCGGCATACACCGCATCGCCCTCGTCGCCGGCAAGCGGGTCGCGGTTCTGCAGGAAGGCCGCATCGAGTTCGCTCCAGTCCTGATCACCGAGCACGCGCTCGGCCATCGGCAGCACCATCGCCTCCTCCGTGCGCATGTGGTTCAGGTAGAAGTGCATGTAGGCCGTCATCGAGCGCTCGAAACGCTCGCGTCGCTCCTCGCCCTGGGGCGTCTCGGCCATCACCTCGAAGGCCAGCAGCTCGTGTTCGAGTTTGCGGATGAACTGCTCGCCCTGGGCATGGTCCTGATCGAGCCGGTTCAGCACGGCGGTGCGCTCTGCGCTGCGCGACCGCAGCATCGGAAACAGCAGCCGGCTTTCCTTGGCATGGTGCAGGCGCTCGGGAAATTCGTCGACGTAGAAGAGCATGGCGCGCAACATCCCGAAGTCCGGCAGCGTTCCGCGCCGGCGATGCTCTCCCAGCATCAGGTGGATGGCGCGCAGCATCGCAGACAGAGCCCGATGCTCCTGGCGAATGATGGTCAAGCTGGCGTGCACGGGGGGTTGATGCAGTGTAAGAAAGCGTACGGCCACGGCGATAAACACCCGCCGCGCCGTCGGTCGCTAGCGTCGATCCAGACCGCCCAGCAGGCCTTGCGCCAGATCAAGAGGCCGTTCATTCGCAGCGAAGGAGACACGGTGTAGGCGCGTTCGTACAGCACGCGGCGCGATCGCCCTACTGCCTTTGGACTGCAGGCTACCCATCATCGAGTTGCCACGGTCCCATCCATCCCGGGTGGTCCCACTTGCCCAACTTCGAGGAGTTCCCATGAGCGACAAGCAAGTCATCCAGATCCTGAACGAACTGATCGAAACGTCGAAGGACGGCCAGTACGGATTCGCGAAATGCGCCGAGCGAGCCGAGTCCGTCGCCCTCAAGCAGACACTGCAGGCCCGTGCCGCGGAATGCGAAAGCGCCGCGGTGGAGTTGCAGGCCCTGGTCCTGCAGCACGGGGGAAGCCCCGAGGATCATGGCAGCGTCGCCGGCGCCTTCATCGGGGATGGGTGTCGGTGAAGGATGCATTCACCGGCAGCAGCGATCACGCGTTGCTGGAGGAGTGCGAGCGCGGCGAGGACGCGGCACTGGCCCGCTACCGCAAGGCGCTGAAGCAGCAACTGCCGATCGACGTGCAGCAGACGCTCGGCCGGCAGTTGCTTGGGGTGCAGTCCAACCACGACCAGATCAAGGCGCTGCGCGACAGCGTGACGTCCTGAGTCCTGCAACCGACGCTTCGCACATGTCGGACACTGGCTACGATTCCTTCAACAACCGCGCCGAACTGGCTTCGGCGCGGATTGCAGGCTGCTTCTCTTGCCTGGCTATCTTCGAGCCGTCCGACGTGGTGAGTTGGACACACGGCGAATCCACCGCCGTGTGTCCGCTCTGCGGTGCGGACACGGTCCTGCCCCACGTCGGCAGCCTCGCGACATTGCGGGCCGTGCATGCCGGGCTGCTGGACAACTGCGACGAGACGATCCCCGCCGTCCTGACGCTGACGCCCGAGACCGACTAGCAAACTCAGCGCATCTCGAAACCCGGATAGCCGCCGGCGGCCAGTTCTTCGCAGCGTTGGCGGTATTTTCCGACCCCACCGATGTACGAAAGCATGCGGCGCTGCTTGCCCTTGACATTGGTTCCCATGTACCAGGAATCGGTCTTGACCAGCAGCGTCGCGTTGGAGGTCTCGTCGTGGTGAGCCACCCATTCGTCTTCCAGCGCCCGGCTGGGCTCGATGACGGTCAGGCCCTTACGGCGCAGCGCCACCAGGCACTCGGTGATCCAGTCGACCTGCTGCTGCAGGCAGGTGGTCATGTTGCAGAAGGCCGCCGACGGCGCCAGTGGCGCCCCGGTCGTGAAGAGGTTGGGATAGCCGTGCACCTGCAGGCCCATCGTGGTGCGGATCTCGCGGCCCCAGTCGTCCTTGAGCGAGCGCCCGCCGCGACCGCGGATGTCGATGCGCGTCAGTGCACCCGTTCCCGCATCGAAACCCGTCGCCAGGATCAGGATGTCGAGTTCGTGGAGCCTGCCGTCGGCCGTTCGCACACCTTCGGGCGTGACGCACTCGATCGGCGACGCCTTCACGTCAACGATCTCGACGTTCGGGCGGTGGTAGGCCTCCAGGTAGTTGGTGTCCAGTGGCACGCGGTTGGTCCCGAAGCCGTAGTTCGTGGGGATCAACTTCTCGCACAGCATCGGGTCCTTGAGCCGCTCGCGCATCTTCCCGCGCACGAACTCGGAGACCTCGGCGTTGACCTTTTCGTCGAAGAACATTTCGGAGAACGAGGCCAGCCACAACGCCAGCGAGCCGTCGTTCCAGAGCTCCTCCAGCACGGCGATCCGCTCCTCGGGCGTCCTTTCGGCCCAAGTGCCGTAGCCGCCGAAGTCGTAGACGTGGCCGGCAAAGGTGCGCTGCACGCGTTCCTTCATCTCGTGGAAGCGGCTCGAGAATCCGGCCCAGACCGCCTCGGTGTACTTCGGGTTGTTCATCGGGATCGTGTACTGCGGCGTGCGCAGGAACACCTTGAGGTGGCCGACCTGACTCGCGATCGTCTGGATGACCTGGATGCCCGTCGCCCCGGTGCCCACGATGCCCACGCGTTTGCCGGTGAAATCGACCGGCTCCTTCGGCCAACGCGCGGTGTGAAACAACTGGCCCTTGAAGCTGCCCTGACCGGGGAACACCGACGTCAGCGGCGCCGACAGCATGCCGCAGCAGGTGATGAGGAAGCGCGCCTGGACGGTATCGCCCTGGTCGGTCGTGATCGACCAGCTCTGCGCAGCTTCATCGTAGTGCGCCGCCTCGACGCGCGTGCTGAACCGGTAATGCTTGCGCAGGTCACAGCGGTCCGCCACGTAGTTCAGCCAGCGCTCGGACTCGGGCTGCGCCGGGAAGCGCTCGCTCGGTTTCCACCCCTTGTAGAGATCTTCCGAAAACCAGAACTGGTAGACCTCGGCCGTGGAATCGAACCGGGCGCCCGGGTAGCGATTCCAGTACCAGGTGCCTCCGACGTTGGAGCCGGCCTCGAAAGCCTGGACGTCGAACCCCTGCTCGCGCAGGCGATAGACCTGGTACAGGCCGGCGATGCCTGCCCCGATGACCACGGCGTCCACCTTGGTGGCCTTGGCAACGGTCTTGTCGTTCATCACGATCCCCTTCACTTGGTGATTTCAGCGGCCGTGACCGAGCGTCGCGTCACGGGAGAAGCGCTGCCCAAGGATGGAGGAGCGAAGGCAGCGTTTCCGTCACGCAGGCGACAGAGGCCATGGGGTGTAACCCTTAGACCGGCCGCCGCTGTCAGACAACGAATGACCCAGGGTCGGCGGGGTCGTTCGAGGCTCGCGTGAAAACCCGTTTGCCACCAGCACATCGACCCGAGGAGCGGATGCCATGCCCGATCAAATCAGCCTGCCAGGAGTTCCTGCCGAGCCCGCACTGTTCCAGCCCGAGGCCGTCCACGGGCGCGCCGGCCAGTTGCGTGGCTACAACCTGTTCTTTGCACTCGTCCCTCTGCGCGACGACGCAGAACACTTGGCCCAGGTCGGCGCCGAGCTGCGCAGGCGCCATGGGCTGCGGGGTCCGTGCCTCCCACCTCAGAATCTGCACGTCAGCCTGCATGCGGTCGCGGCTACGCCAACAGGATCCCTCGATCGGATATCGAAGCCGCCCGGGCCGCGGCTGCCCGAGTGCCCTGGCCGGGTTCGTCCATCCTGTTCGATCGTGCATCCAGCTTCAACACCGCAGGCAACAACCCCTTCGTCCTGCGCTGCGATGCACAGAGCGATGACGCCGTGACGCGACTGCGGGACGCACTTGGAGACGAACTACGCCGCGCAGGGCTCAGGCCGAAGCCGTCCCGCACACCGCACATGACGCTGCTCTATGACCCGATACTGGTACCAGAGCACCTCATCGAACAGACAGGATGGATGCTGCGCGATTCACACTGATCCTCAGTCACCAAGGCCGCGGACATCACGAGGGGCTGGGCGATTGGCCATCGCCTGATGAGGAATCTCGCGCGCGCGACAGCCAGAAATGACAAAGGCCCCGCACTGTCGTGCGAGGCCTTGTCTTTCTTGGTGGGCCCTGAGTGACTCGAACACTCGACCTACGGATTAAGAGTCCCACCTGCCACCCCGAGTGGCTTGTCGCAAGTCGTTGTCACCGTTGATAAATTTGGTGTTTCTGCGCCACGCGTTTTGTGCCTCAAGCGGGCCGATTTCAGGCTGTTTTCTCGAAGTTGCGGCACAAATCTGTCACAGCGATTCGGTGCGGATCAGGGCATTCTCACAAGGTCTAGGAGGCCCCTCGAGTTCACGCTTGAGGCAGGTCGTCGCCTTACGCTTCGACGGCTCTGGCCCACCGGCGGATGGCGGCCTTCAGACGACGCTTCGCGGAATCGTCCAGCGGCATCGCCGCCACGAGATCCAGCACGACTTCTGGCCTGACGTAGCGATGCGCGAGCATCGCCATGCAGAACTCGCGGTCCTTGTCGCGCCCGGCTGCTGCCTTCGACATGAACAGGTCCGGCAGGTCGAGGCAGTAGCCCACGCGTTGGTTGGTCGCGGCGCTCTGCACCCTGTGGACGCGGTCAATCCAGCCTCGCGGCAGTACTGCGGTTTCGGGACCCACGCCTTGTGCGTAGTAGCCGTAGGTCTGGTGAAACTGCGAGCCTTCACCGATGGCGCCATCGATCCTGTCGGCCAATTCGGGTGCCTGAAGCGGGTAGATGTCCGCCTCGGCCGACATCGTGAAGACATCGGGCGGATTCGGGACCGGACCCAGGATCGACTGGCTGCCGACGATGATGAACTCGTACTGGTCCGTCACGTCCGCGCTGGCGCGGATGATGTGTTCGAGTTCGTCGCGGGTCATGTCGGTGTCTGTGCTCCGGAGTCACCGAGCACGACACCCTTTCGCAGCTTGCCGACTTGGTCCAGCACGCCTTGACGCACCTGCGCCGGGAGCACTGCCGTCAGTGGCGATGCCTGGCGAAGCTCCTGCGCCCTTCGCGTTCGCCCCAGCACCTTGCGCCACTTCGCGCCGCGAAGAATCTCCTGCCACTCCTGCCACAAGCCCATCGAGCGTGAGTTGCCCGATGCCAGCCAGCGATCCAGCGTGCTCTGGGCCTGGTGCAGGAACTCGGGCTCCAAGCGGGCGAGTCGAATGGCCTCCTCGTGCAGCGCCAGGCTTTGAAGATCCTGGACTTGATGTCGGGTGTCGTCGGTGGAGACGGTCACCTGCACGACCGGGCGGGCGCGCTTGGACCTGGCCGCTGCCGTCCCCGGTGGCCCGGGCTGCAATGCGTCGCCGGCCAACAAGGCCAGTTCACCGCCAATGCCGAGTACCGACATCACGCGCAGGTAGGTTCCGATGGCCGGGCCCGGATCGCCCGATTCGACCGAGCTCAGCGTGGTGCGGGAGATGCCCGCACGCTTGGCCATCTCTACCGTGCCCAGGCCCTGGGCCTTGCGCAGGCGCTTGAGCCGATCGCCGAGTTGAAGCAGCAACTGGCGTTCGAGGATCACGGTGCTGTCGGGTACGTTCATTTGTTCAGAATACTAGTCAAAATAAGACGCTTTGTCCAGTTAAGCGCTCAATCAGTGCAACCCCGGAGTTGTAGCTGGACATCCTCAGCCGCCTCAGTGTCGGGGTGTCCTTCGGCAGTTGAACGGGCCGAAGCGCTCCGCCTACTGCCAAAAATTCGATCAGGTCGAATGCGAGTGACGGCCAGCATCGGCGACCTTACGTGCCGGTGCTTTGAACACGTTCTTCTGGTTCCACGCTAGGAAGGGCGGCGCCGGCCGCATGTCCACCTGCTGCGGTGCCAGCAGGCGCTGCCCGTGATGTCGCAACTCGCCCTGCTGGCTGCGGTCTCCGGCCATCGCGTGCTGGCTGAAGATGACGCGGTGCTCGGTGGGCTCGACCGTGAACGCCCCCAGGTCGAACAGCTTGTGGTGCAGCGCGCACAGGGCCAGGCCGTTGGGTTCGATATCGGGCCCGCCGACGTGATGCCACTGGATGTGGGCGGCCTCCAGGCCCGCACTCACCTGGCCGATGCGCAGGTCGAAGCCGCAGACGCAGCACCGGTACTCGTAAGCGCGCAGCACACGTTCGCGGAAGCCGGGGTCGCGCCTGCGGCGTTCTGCCTGGCCGTAAGTCGGCACGTCCGGCTCGCTGGCCAGGTGTGCGACCTGGCGGTCTAGGTCCAGACCGACGGCGGCTGGGATGTCAGCATGCAGCGTTGCGGGGAAGTAAGTCTCCAGCACACGCGCCGCCACAGCCTCCAGCAGACCCGGCACCTTGCGCAAGGCTTCGTCCACCTCCGGCGGGAAGCCGCCCTGCACATGGTGCGTCCTCAGCTCGCCGAGGTTGGGCGTGGCGCCGGCTGGTCGCCCGAGCAACTCTCGAGGGCCATTCAGCGACCACAGCGCCCCCTGGCCATCAGTGGCAAGGTGCCAGAAAGGATAGTGGCGCGACTTCGCGGCGCCGCTGGGGCCGAACTCGGTGAGCAGTGCCTGCAGCGATGTGTCGATGGTGGTGAACTCCACCAGCCTTGGCTCGTTGCGCTGCACCCGTGCCAGCGCCAGCAGGATCAGCAGCGGCTTGTGCGGGGCGTACACACCGGCCCGTTGTGCGCGACGGATGTTGTCGAAGGCCTCCAGCACCTGCGCGGCTGTCTTCATCTCAAACCGGCTCACCGCCACGGGCAGACCAGTAGTCAGCACGCTCCGGAAAGATCCACCGCACACCACCACGCGGATCGGCCAGGTCGCCGTTGTAGCGCGGGATCAGGTGCACATGCAGGTGTGGCACGGTCTGCCCGGCGGCCGGGCCATCGTTGATGCCAATGCTGTAGCCATCGGGGTGCAGCGACTGGTCCAGGTCGCGTCGTGCCACGTCGAGCAACTCGAAGACGGCGTCGCGCTCGGGTGGTTCAAGCTCGAAGAAGCTCCCTTTGTGCCGGCGCGGCAGCACCAGCGTGTGGCCGGGTGACACAGGGTAGGCATCCCGGATGACCACAGCGAATTGGTTGGCATGCACGATCCTGGCGAGTGGCAAGGTACAGAACGGGCAGACAGTGGCAGCAGGCGTCGACATGGGCGAACAAGCGTAACTCAGCGCCGAGCGCGGCTCGAACCCAGGTACACCGATGTGATCTGGCCCCTCGAATGCCCGAGTGACTCCGAGACCAGGCGCCGCGCCGCCAGATCCACGGCCGCATCGGCGCGCTCGTCGGTGGCCACCGGCGGTGCCACACCGGCTTCAGCTTCGTATCGCTCGGCCGCATACCCATGCCGCAGGCCATGCGCCGTCACGCCGAGCATGGCCTTGGTCAGGCCGAACAGCTCCATCACGTAGCGCTGGTGCCGGATGGCCCGGACGAGCTGGTAGCGTGGATCGCTGAGGCTGTCGTTCTCGCCGGGCGCCACGCGGCGGGCGTGCTCGATCGCGGCAAGCTGGGTCGGCGTGACCACGGGCACGTAGCGCAGCCGGCCGCCCTTGGTGCCGCGCCGCAGCTGCAGGTATTCCGCCGCGCCGGCAGCCGCCTTGCCGGCCTGGGCCGCAGTCACGATGTCCTGGTGGGGGCGGAACATCACCGCTTCCTTGCAGCGCAGGCCGAACTCCTTCATCAGCTCGATCTGCACGGCCACGCGCTCGTCGAACTCGGCAACGGCCGCGATCACCTCGTCGGGCACCACGCCGTTGTCGTCCCAGGCCTTGCTGTGCTTGGTCACGTAGCTGCGGCGGTAGAGGGTCTCGTCGCTGATGTAGGCGCCGATCGGCAGCACCAGCCACGGCTTGTCGATCCAACCCGAAAACGTGTGAAGGTAGCTGTGCGCCTTCTGGATGGCGGAAGGCCCGAGCTCGCCGGCCTTGGCGCGCCGTTCCATGTCGGCGAACAAGAAGCGCACATGCCGGTCGCCGAGCGAGCGCGGGTCGAGCTTGAAGCTCTTGATGTCGTTGTGCTCCAGGTAGTGGAAGGCGCGGTAGATGTACTGCCGTCGGTCTTCCATGGTGTCGTGGGAGACACCTTTGTCCTTGACCGCGTGGCGGAAGTTGTTCTGGACGAACAGCGCGTTCAGGACGAAGCCTCGCCTGCCGATCTGAATCGGCAGGGTGCGCAGGTTGACGGTGCGCGGGTCGAGGTCACGCATGGTGGTGCTCCGTTCAGGCCGCTGGCGCGGCCAGTGGGCGGGTGGGTTCGTGCGGCACCGTCCCGCCGGTGCCAGGCGCATTCAGGTTCTCAGGGTTCGCGCTTGCCGTCATCGGCATGGGCGCAGGCCAGTCGTAAAAGTGATCGCCCAAACACGGCGTCTGGCGCCGTGGCAGCCCGCTCAAGGCGGGGCGCAGGGGAATGGCCACGTTGGTGGCCACGCTGCGCAGCAGGTGCATGGGCGTCACCCATGCTGAAGCGCTCGGGGCGCTTCAGGGCTTCACGATCTGCCGCATGGCCTGAGTGCGCCAGTGCCACCTGGCGCGCCATGCGTGCGTGCACACCGGCGAACCCGATCGTGTCGGTGTTCGTCGGCGCCTTGTAGGCGCGCACGCAGCAGTCGTTGGGGAGTCTTCCAGCAGGCATCGCGTGCCCGCTGCAGTTGCGCGATCAGGGTCGCGCGCATCAAGCCCGCGTGGCTCGGGGGCCGGGGGCTTGCAGGTCAGCATCGACCAAGGTCGCTGCCGCCGTCGTCATCGGCTGTCGGGTTGACAGGCCGGGGATCAGAGCCCGAAGGCTCGTGCACCCGAAGGTGCTCTGGAGGGCTTGCCATTCGCGCTCGATGCGCCCGGTGGGCCAGCTGCCCGGTGCCAAAGGCGATGCAAGCATGCGCGAAGGTCGCCGCCCTTGCAAGCGCGAAAAGTGCCGTTACGGCGCCAATACCTGCGTGAGACCTGCAAGCCCCCTGGGGTTGACGAATGGATTCCATACCTCTCTCTCCGAAGCCTGATCGTGCCGGACTTGCTGGTCGGGTCGCAGACGCACCGGAAACGAACCTGAGGGCCGAAACAAGCGATCGGACAGCCGTATCACTCGGGCTGCAGCCCCACTTCGCTGAAGCAAATCGTGCCGCTGAGCGTGGCCCCGGGAATCGACGGCCGATTTCCGGGGGGACTTCGACCCGCCTTTCGAGTGGACGTGATTGGCCGCGTTGGCAACAGTAGAGCCATGTCGGCACCACGGCTGCTGGAGGTCCCATGGGTAGCACAGTCAGGGCCATTGATCTCGGCTTCGGCCACACGAAGTTCACCACCGTCAACGCGAGCGGCGAGCTCCGATACGCCAGCTTTCCTTCGCTGGCCCTGGCCAGCGTCGATCCGCACACCGCACGCCCGCTGCTGGCGCCGCGGCGGACGGTGTCGGTGCGGGTGGGCCAGTTTTTCTACGAGGTGGGGCCGGATGTGTTGTCGGTCGGCGCGCGCAGCAAACCCATCCTGTCGGTCGAGGGCTACACGCAATCGGCCGATTACAAGGCCTTGATGCTCGGCGCACTGAACTACATGCAGGCCGACGAGATCGACGTGCTGGTAGTGGGTCTGCCGGTCTCCGAGTTCACTGCTCGCAAATCGGCGCTGGAACGCCTGTGCGTGGGTGAGCATGACGTGGGCAAGGGCCGCAAGGTGCGGGTGCACAAGGCGCTGGTGGTGGCGCAGCCGCAAGGTGCGCTGGTGGCCTATGCCGAGGAGCATGGCCTGCTGGACCAGATCGGTCAGCAGGAAAACCTGATCATCGATTGCGGCACACGCACGCTGGACTGGTTGACGGCACGCGGCCTGCGCCTGGTGGCCAACCGCAGCTACTCGGCGCAGTACGGCGTGCACGATGTGGTGTCGGCGATCTGCGACGCCATCTCGCGCGAGATCGGCGAGCGCTACGACGAACCGCACACCGTGGACGAGGCCTTGCGCACCGGCAGGAGCCTGACGACCTACGGCAAGGCTCGCGAGATCCAGCGCTACATGCCCATCGCCGAGCGCATTGCCGTCGAAGGCATCCAGGCCTTGACCAATTCCATTGGCGGCAAGTACCGCTTCGCCAACATCGTGCTGAGCGGTGGCGGCGCGCATCTCTTCCGAAAGGCGCTGCGGGACGCCTTCAAGAAGCAGCCGGTGCTGGAACTGGCCGACCCGTTCTACGCCAACGTGCGCGGCTTCCAGCGTGCCGGCGTCGACCGACTGCGCGCCCAGGCCCCCACCGATGCCAGCCAAGGAGCACACCATGAAGCGCAGTGAAGTTGACGATGAAGCGCCTGGCCCGGCGAGTGCGGGCCGCGACGAGCCGATGCTGGAGTTCTACGCCCAGGTGGGCGCCTGGCAGCACGGCCCGCTGTATGAAGACCTGGCAAGGCTGCCGAAGGGCCGGCGCCGTGCCGAGCGCTTCCGCACGCTGGCCTACCTGGGCGTCCTGGTCGAACAGGAAAGGCGCGGTGGAGAGGCCAAGCATGGCGCACTGCTCAGGCCGGCATCGCCACCTGCCAGCCCGTCGGCCGGCGGCATCTTCGACGATCCACTGCCGGAGTAGCCGACGGTGCAAGCCTTGACCGCAGCCAAACCCATGGGACTTTCAGGTGAACCTTCGCCTGGGAGTCCCCATGTACGTCCTGGAAACGCTGACCGGTCGTCTCATCGAGGCGCGCCGCTACCTCAACCGCATCCCCGGCCTGCGCGACGACGATCCCTCGCGCGAGCGCTGGGAGCTGTGGCTGGCCGACGCCAGCAATCGCGAGCACAAGATCGTCGTCTACAGCCGTTGCATGCCGGCGCGTGCGGGCCATGCCGTCACAGTCATCCACTACGGCGGGCGTGGCGTGGGCCTGTACAACCTGAGCATCGGCATGCGCGTGAACTTCGTGCTGGAGAATCCGATCGCGCTGCTTCGGAGCATCGATGTCGTGGTCATCGTGTTCGGATCGTTCGGCGCGCTGATGCTCGGCGCCTACTGGCATCCGATGGTCCTGCTGATCGGCTTGCCGCTGCTGGCGCTGTACGGCCCGGTGGCGATGCTGAGCCGCCGCCACTACCAGGTCAGCCTGGCCAACCAGGTCGAAGAGATGCTGGACCCGATTCAGGTGGAAGACGTCGTCAAGCCCTTCAAGCCGCGCCGCTGAAACCACCTGCAGCCCGTGTAGGGTCGGGTTGTGGCCCGACCAGCGAGCCTGCTTGGCAGGCGCCGAAGACGGGCGTAGATTCACTGCGCACGGGCATGCGCACCTTGCCATGCCCTCCGCCCTATCCACCGCATAGGGCGGCGTTAGCGGTCGTGACCCGCACTTCAATCGAATCGCCCCGCCCGGGGCGCATCCCCCCATCCGGCTTGAATCGCGCGCCAGGCGAATTTCTGGACTCGGCGTGTGGCTGGCCTGTGGCCCATCGACGGCCAAACCTTTGAACCTTGGCCTGCAAGGCCGAAGCGGAGCACCACCATGACGAAGAGCCCTGTCATCGCCGCCATCGACGCCGGTTGCGGCTTCACGAAGTTCAGCAAGCTGCGCCCAGGCCAGCATGCGGACATCGAAGTCTTCCCGTCGCTCACGGACATCGTCTTTCACGACAGCCGCTGCAGCAGGCTCAGGTCCCCGCGGCGCAATGCCCTGATCCCCTTCGGTGCCCACCTGGTCGAGGTGGGCCCGGACATCGAAGCGGCACTGGGCGATGCGATCTTTCACTTGCAATCAGAAGGCTTTGCGGCCACCGACGACTACCGCGCCTGCGTCGCCGGCGCGCTGGCCTTCATCGAGGAGCCCTTCATCGACTTGCTGGTGCTGACCGTGCCCATGCGGGAACGCGATGCCCTGGAGCCGCAGATCCGCGACTGGCTGAGTCGACCGGTGCGCACCGCGGCCAACGCCAGCGTCACCGTGGCACGCGTGGAAATATTGGCCCAGACCGCGGCCAGCGCCATCGAATGGCTTGACTCGCCCGAGCTCGACGAGACGCAGGTGTCGTTGGTGCTGGTGGCGGGCTTCGGCAGCCTGGAATGGGCGCTGTACCGCGGCCGTGACCTGGAGCCACTGGCCGGCGGCACCGAATACCACGCGTTGCCAACCTGCTGCGCACCGTGGACGACCAGATCGGCCAGGGTTCCCCCAGCGGCGACGGCCGGCTCGATGCCATTGATCAAGCGCTACGCCATGGCAAGCCCGTGCGGGCGAGCGGACAACTGCATGACCTGCAGCTTCACTGGCCGTGGATCCATGGCCGGGCCCGCCGGATGCTGGGCGGCATCACGCAAGCACTGACCGAACTGCCGACCCCGCAGAGCGTGTGGGTGGCTGGCGGCGGCGCTGCCTACTTCCTGCAGGCCGCGGAAGGCCTGTTCCATCGGCAGTCCGTGCACGTGGCCGCCGAGCCGATGCACGCGTGCGTGCGCGGCATGTGCCTGTACGGCAAGCGCCGTCTGATGGCCGACCTCGACGCCCTGCGCGCCTGATCCACCGCGAAGCGAACCCATCCCACCCTACACCCCGTGCGCGAGGCGCCCGCGGGGACGACTGTGAACTTGACGCCTCTAGCACCGTGCGATCTTTGATCTGACGCCGGCCGCGAAGCAGCAGATCCAACTGACCCGGCTGCGCGCAGCAGGAAGGCACGGACATGACTGCAGTGACACCTCTCTTCTACGACCTGCGCGAGACGGCGACGATGCTGCGCGTGGACTACTCCACCGCCTGGAACCTGGTGAACACCGGCCAGCTGAAAGCGATGCAGATCGGCCGGCGCTGGAAAGTGACCCAGGCCGCCATCGATGCCTTCGTGCAGCAAGGCACCGAGGCCGTGCAGCTACGGGCGCAGGGCCATCGCGACGCATGTGAACGCATTGGAGGCAGGAAATGGGCATCCTCAAACGAGGCACAACCTGGTGGATCGACATCACCGCGCCAGGTGGCCAGCGCGTTAGACAGTCGGCTGAGACAACTGACCGCAAGGCCGCGAAGGAACTCCACGACCGGCTGAAGCACGACCTGTGGCGCCAGGCCAAGCTGGGCGACAAGCCACGCTACACCTGGGAAGACGCGGCCCTGCGCTGGCTGAACGAGCAGGGCCACAAGGCGTCGATCCGCGACGACGCGAAGAAGATCGAGTTCCTCACTCCGTTCTTCAAGCGCCTGCCGCTGACCGAGCTGACCTGGGACCGCATGCAGGCCGTGGTGGAGGGCCAGAAGGGCGACAAGGCACCGGCCACGCGCAACCGCTACTACCAGTTGCTGCGGTCCATCCTGCGGCGGGCCATGCGCGAGTGGAACTGGATCGACAGCGTGCCCACCATCCGGCTGCACCGCGAGCCCGAGGGCCGGGTGCGCTACCTCACGCCCACCGAGATCGACACCTTCCTGCGCAACCTGCCCGAGCACCTGGGTTCACTGACGCGCTTCACCATCGCCACCGGCCTGCGGCGCGCCAACGTGCTGGGCCTGAAGTGGAGCCAGATAGACATGCAGCGCCAGGTGATGACCGTGGCGGCCAGCGACATCAAGAGCCGCAAGACCCTAGGCATACCGCTCAACGCCACGGCCATGGAGATCCTGCGCGCGCAGATCGGCAAGCACGACGAATACGTCTTCGTCTACAAGGGCAAGCGGCTGAACGCCACGGTGAACACCGCCTGGCGCAACGCGCTGAAGAAATCGGGCATCGAGAACTTCCGCTTCCACGACACCCGCCACACCTGGGCCAGCCTGCTGATCCAGAACGGCGTGCCCAAGGGCATGATCAAGGAGATGGGCGGGTGGAAGTCGGACTCGATGGTGGAGCGGTACGCGCACCTGGCGCCGGAGCATCTGGCGCGGCATGCGGCGGTGATCGACGAACTGCTGCGAAAGGACGTGGAGCCTACGCCTCTGCAGAGCGTCAAGCCGGTCAAGCGCACATAGAGTCGGGCTTCGCATCCATCGGGCTGCCGCCCTCCGTCCTCTCGCGCGCCCAGGCTCGTGCAAGTGCGATCACCTGGTCAATCGGGGTTCCGGCCTTCAGGGCCGCGGCCGGATGCTTGCCGCCGAGGGCCCCATGGTCGCGCAGCCAGAACATCAGCCTCTCGGTGTCATGGATCTGCGGCAGTGCGCGGCAGATCGCACCTGCGGTCAAACGATCCAGGCTCAGCAACGCCTCGGGGAAGTACTCGCCACCGTCGATGGCGATGCTGACCACCTCGCCACTTGCGGCGGCCGTCGCCAGGGTCTCCTGAGGGATGCCCCACGCCTGTGCCAGCTTCGGACCGGGCACGACGAGTCCTTCCTCGATCCACCGGGCCCGAGCCGCTGCGCCGCGGGCCTGAGCAGCTACCAGGCCGCCACGTGTCGACCCCTGATCCTCGATATCGCCGGGCAACTTCACGCGCAAAACTCCTGCAAGGAACTCACCGGGCGAAGAACATGCTGACAGTTCACTGTCGACGCGGGGCTCTGGAAGGGTAAGGCTTTTGAGCGGGAGCGCAATCGATGGCGGACACGCGATCGACCGCGTCGATCTCAGCCTCCATGGCGGCCATGGCCTCTTCGAGAGGGAGGCTTAGCCGCGGATCGTTCAGCGCGTCCTGGATCTCGGTGGCGAGCCATCGGCTGTGGGCTGCTGTCCGATGAACGGTTCGCATCAGTTTGGCTCGGCTGGCGTCGCTGGGGCTCATTCCGTTCACGTGGGTGGTCTTGTCTTGGCGACGGTTCTATCGCATTTAAGATGGAAGCATCATGCGCATTTGACTGCCCCGGCGCAACGGCCATGTGCGGCGGGAGCGAGACTCAGTAAGAATGATGGCGCGGATCGCCAGTCGTCCACCGAACTCGTGGTCCAGCGATTCGCGGTCTCCGCCAGGGACGCGGTGCGGCCCACGACAGCGTTGCGTCGAGGACTTTGGCCAGGGCGAGCCAATGGCGCAGCCGCCACCATGCGCCGCCTCGGCACAGTAGTCGCAAGCAAGCCGAATGAGCGACTTTAATGTTTATGTCAACTCGGGGCGTGCATAGCCGAACAGATGCGCTCCGTACGGTGCAGCTACAGCCCTACGCAGCCTTGCGCTTGGTCGGCGCTCTGTCAGCGCCCGCCACCACAACGTGGCCGGTGCTCTGGCGCACAAGAGTACCGTTCTTACCCGACAAGGCTCCCGCTCGCTTGGCCGTGGACTTGCCCAGGAACACTCCGCTCGCACTCTTAGGCTCGGCCGCGGCCATTTCGCGGACCTGATCCCGGGTGAACGCGCCTGAGGCAAACACACGCGCGGCTTTGTCCGCCATCCCCTGGGAGACGACGACAAACTTTCCGGGAGCAACTCGTACGCGCTTCATAGTGCAACCTTCACAGACAGGTACTTTACCGGACCCACCGCAGGGTGTCGAATGGCCCCCTCCAGCACCCGTTCGTAATACCGCACAAGGCACGGGAACGGCTCATTGAGTCGAACTTCCCTGAGGTCGAGCAGCAGGGCAACTGCACGGGCGAACTGGAAAGCTGTCGGCGCGGTGACGCCGCGGATTCCACGTGCGTAAGGCGTGCGCTCAAGGTATTCAAGCGACACATGGCCGCCCTTGACCTGGATGCGCCCGTAGCACATCGCGCGCGGGCGGCCCGCACGCACCATCGCGTACATCCAGGCGTCCTGGTGCCGCACTCGCGAGAAGAAGATTTCTTCCCAGTTCCAGTGCACCTTCCGCCTTGGCCCGCCGCCTCGCTCAAACTGCATCGCGGCTGCTCTGGCGATCGGCTGGCTGATCAACTGCAGTTGAAGATCCGGCCTACCGAGCGTCTGGGCCAACCAGGTGTTGGTCTGGTCCAGCGCAGCGGCCAGCACCTCGTTCTTGTTCGTGAGCATGCGGCCGGAATCATAGTTGGCCTCCCCGGTCACTACATCGCGCCCACGACGATCGCTGACCCGTCCACCTCGCTGAGAGGGAACCCTGTACTGACGAGGCGCCGACTTGTCGTCCGAGCGTGGAGACTCAAACTACACCGTGGTGAACTGCCCCATCATGCCAGTGTCCTCGTGCTCGAGGATGTGGCAATGAAACATGAGAACGGTCGGGCATGCCCAGGCGCCGGCGTTCGACTGACGCGTTGTGCACGTCCAGCGCCGCAACAGTGAACCCGGCCTCGCGAAGGTACCCAACCCAAACCGCGCAACAACTGCAGCTGCGGCTCTTGAACACCTGTACTTCGGCCCTCGGGGCAGCCGCCAGCGCGAAACCCGGCAGCGACGCGCCGATCACCACCACAGTCCCACGGCGCCAGTGGATCGTCTCTGAAACCGGCAGTCGCGGCGACCTCTGGCGAACGCAAACGAACGACAATTCGCTGACGACGAGGTTCAGGACATGGAAAAGCCGTTTCACCGCTTCACGGAGTTGTTTGCCCAACTCGGACTGCCCACCAGCGAGGACGGAATCCGTCAATTCATATCGACGCACCGGCCACTTCCCGGCGGCACCCGCATCGAGGACGCCGAGTTCTGGACGCAGTCGCAACGCCAGCTGCTGCGCGACCTCATCGGGCAGGACGCCGATTGGGCGGAGCTCGCCGACCAGTTGAACGCTGCACTTCACTCCTAGTCGCCGACGCCGTATCGCCCGGCGCGGCCATGCTCACAGGAACATGACGGCAAACGCGGCGAGCGCGCCGATCCCCATGCCGATCGCGTACCCGCGCAGCACGGGCCGCCCCACCGCGGCGCCACCGGTGGTCCAGGCGATGCCGGCCTTCGTGCCCATGTTGACCAGCGTGGTCAGCCCGATCGCCACGACGGTGGTTCCCACGCTCAAAGCACCGTTTGCCTGTGCGCGCGACATCGAGATCACCGTCGCATCGACGTCGGCCAGCCCGGAGACTGCCGCCAAGGCGTAGATGCCGGCATCTCCCAGCCATTGCCTTGCCGCCGGCACCAGCACCGCCATGGCAGCGAGGAAACCGCCGAACGCCAGCGCGGTGCCCAGGTCGAAGGTCGCGACGGGCTCGACCTCCTCGACAGGGCCTGCGGACTTCAGTTGTCGACGCCAATGCCAGCTGGCCAACAGAATCAGGGCCGAGCCCGTGACCAACATCGGGACGCCCAGGCGTTGCAGCAGCGATGGCTGAATCAACGCGACCAGCACCGCCATGCGCAGGAACATCACGCCGCAGGCGGCCAGGGCTCCCGCGGCCGCGGCATCCGCCAGGGCAGGCTGACGGCGCGCCTGCCGAGCGAGCGCGAGCGTCGCCGCAGTCGACGACGCCAGCCCGCCGAGCAGGCCCGTCAGGAAGATGCCGCGTTGCGCGCCGGTTAGCCTCATCGCGAAGTGACCTGCCAGCGAAAGCCCTGCAATCAGAACCACCGCCCACCAGAGTCGGTACGGATTCAGCGCTTGATAGGGCCCGTATCCGGCGTCCGGCAGGTTGGGCAGGATGACCACCGACAGGACGAGCAATTGCAGAGCCGCGCTGAGCTCACGAGACTCGACGCGTTGCAGCCATGCGTGCAGCGTCGGCTTCAGGTTCAGCAGCACCGTCGTGACCACCGCGGCCGCCAGCGCCAAGGCCGGCGCGCCGCGTGCCGCCAGCACGCCCAGCATGAAAGCCAGCAGGGTGGCGACTGCCGTCGTCACGCTCAGATTGCCCGTCTTCCGGGCGGCCTCACGGTACGACACGGCCAGCAGCAGCGACAGTCCGACGAATCCGCCGGGCAGGATCCAGGCACCCAGGTCCGCGGCGAGAGATCCCAGCACACCACCCAGGAGACCGACCAGCGCGAAGGTGCGAAGCCCTGCCACGCGGCCGCCTTCGGCCAGATCGCGATCTCGCCAACCGCGCTCGACGCCGATCAAGAGACCCACTGCAAGCGCTGCGACGAGACCTTCTGCCGTCGTCCAGGTTTCGATCGATGCCGTTGTCATGCTGCTTCAGCCCCGGCCGGGCAGTGTCCGTCCGATGGAAAGCGTTCCATGCAGATGGCGTTTCGCGAGCCACGCCACCAGCGGAGGGAGGATGAACCACTGGACCAAGGGCGCGAGCCCGACCCCAAGTCCGGGCACGACCGGCATCAATGCCGAGTACGACCACGCCTGCACCCACCAGCCCCGCGTCGCGAACCACTCGATGCCGACCGTCACGACGATGCCGGTCGTGCTCAATCGTGCCAGGTCGGCGGCGGTCGGCGCGAGAAGCCAGCGTCGATCGCCGGCGAACCAACTGGCGAGCCCGTGCGCGACGAGCATGATCGCCGCATCCCCGACCGTCGCCTGGAGACAGCTCAGGACGACGATGAGATGTGGCGCCTGCGCGTGACCCGCGAACAAGGGCGCTTGCAGCATCTCCCAGGGGAAGTTCACCAGCAGGGCAAACAGCGCGATGCTCGCCTCGGGCGCGATCGCCCGGAGCGCGCTGGCTCCTCCCGTGAGCGGCACCTGAGCCATCAGCCCCGATGACTCGCGAAGACCGTGGCCTGTTCCGCCGCATCGACCAGCAGAACCTGATAGGGCTCGTGCCGACCAGGTACTTCCATGCCCGGCGCTGAAGCGGGCATGCCCGGCACGGCCAGACCCAGGGCCTTCGGCCGCGTGTCCAGCAGTCGCCTGATGTCCGCTGCCGGCACATGTCCCTCGAGGACGTAGCCCCCGACCGTTGCCGTATGGCAGCTGCCGTAGCGATCGGGCATGCCAAGCCGCCTGCGCTCGACAACCGCGCTGTGAACATCCACCACGGCGACGCCGAAACCGGCCTCTCGCAAATGTCTGACCCACACCGCGCAGCATCCGCAGGATCGGCCCTTGAACACCTGGATCTCGTCAGCGGTCGTTTTCGAGCGCGCGGCCCACGGCGCAAGTGCGACCAGGGTGCCGGTCCATTGCAGGATCTCGCGACGTTTCATGATTTCCTCCTCAGGTAATCGGGGCGGGCTCGACCAACTCGGTGCGCGTGGCATCCCCGACGGACGAGTCCGCCGAGGCGCACCGGCGCGCCTCCCGCTTCAGCTGCCACTGCTTGACCAGGGCATACAGCGCCGGGATCACGCCCAGCGTGAGGATCGTGGACGAAATCATGCCGCCGACCATCGGTGCGGCGATGCGGCTCATGACTTCGGAGCCGGTGCCACTGCCCCACATGATCGGCAGCAGGCCGGCCATGATGGCCACCACCGTCATCATCTTCGGCCGCACGCGCTCGACCGCGCCTTCCATGACCGCGCCGTAGAGGTCGGACGGGCCCGGAACACGCCCCTCGGCTCGGCAGCGCTCGCGTGCCTGTTCCCAGGCATGGTCGAGGTAGATCAGCATCACGACGCCGGTCTCGGCCGCGACGCCGGCCAGCGCGATGAAGCCCACGGCGACGGCCACCGACAGGTTGTAGCCCAGCCACCACATCAGCCACACGCCGCCCACCAGCGCAAAGGGCACCGACAGCATGACGATCAGCGTCTCGGTCAGTCGCCTGAAGTTCAGGTACAGCAGCAGGAAGATCGTCAGCAGGGTGACCGGAATGACGATCTTCATCTTCTGGACGGCGCGTTCCATGTACTCGAACTGGCCGCTCCATGTGATGTAGTAGCCCGGCGGGAACTTCACCTGGTCGGCCACCGCCTTGCGCGCGTCGGCCACGTACGAGCCGATGTCGCGGTCGCGGATGTCGACGAAGATGTAGGCCGACAGCAGCGCGTTCTCGGTGCGGATGCCAGGGGTCCCCCGCGCGACCGTCACCTTCGCGACCTGGCCGAGCGGCACCATCGCACCGCCCATCGTGGGCACCAGCACCTCGCGCTCGATCTGCTCCGGGTGCGTGCGCAGCTCGCGCGGGTACCGCACCGTCACGCCGAAGCGTTCGCGCCCCTCGACCGTCGTCGTGACCATCTCGCCACCGAGCGCAGTCCCGATGATGTCCTGCAGTTCACCGACCGAAAGGCCATAGCGGGCCAGTGCCTCGCGGTTGGGTTCGATGTTCAGGTAGCTGCCCCCCGTTAGGCGCTCCGCGAAGGCCGAAGTCGTGCCGGGCACCGCCTTGACCACCGCTTCGATCTGCTTGGCGAGCTTCTCCATCTCGCCGAGATCCTTGCCGAAGACCTTGATGCCGATCGGCGTGCGAATGCCGGTGGACAGCATGTCGATGCGTGCCTTGATCGGCATCGTCCAGGCATTCGACACACCCGGGAACTGCAGCGCCTTGTCCATCTCGGCGATCAGCTTGTCGGTGGTCATGCCGGGCCGCCACTCTTCCTGCGGCTTCAGGTTGATCACGGTTTCGAACATCTCGATCGGCGCTGGGTCTGTCGCGGTGTTCGCACGGCCTGCCTTGCCGTAGACCGAACTCACCTCCGGGAAGCTCTTGATGATCTTGTCCTGGGTTTGCAGCACCTCGGCTGCCTTGGTGATGGACATACCCGGCAGCGAGGCCGGCATGTACAGCAGCGTGCCTTCGTTGAGCGTCGGCATGAACTCGCTGCCGAGCTTCGAGGCGGGGAAGTAGGTCAATGCCATGGCGATGACGGCCAGCGCGATGGTCAACTTCTTCCAGCGCATCACGCCGGCGATGATCGGGCGGTACACCCAGATCATGAAGCGGTTCAGCGGATTCTTCGCTTCCGGCATGATCTTGCCGCGGATGAACAACATCATCAGCACGGGCACCAGCGTCACCGACAGCAGAGCCGCACCGGCCATCGAGAACGTCTTGGTGTAGGCCAGCGGCGCGAAGAGCCGCCCTTCCTGCGACTCGAGCGTGAAGACCGGCAGGAACGACACCGTGATGATCAGCAGCGAGAAGAACAGCGCCGGTCCCACCTCCTTGCAGGCGTCGAGCATGGCATCCGCGCGCTGCCTGACCGTGTGGACGGCCGGCAGCCGCTCGAGGTGCTTGTGCGCGTTCTCGATCATCACGATCGCCGCGTCGACCATCGCGCCGATGGCGATCGCGATGCCACCCAGGCTCATGAGGTTGGAGTTCATGCCCAACAACTTCATCGCGATGAACGAGATGAGCACACCCACCGGCAGCATGAGGATGGCAACCAGCGCCGAGCGCACGTGCATCAGGAACACGACGCAGACCACGGCAACGATCAGGCTCTCCTCGATCAGCGTGCGCTTGAGCGTGTCGATGGCCCGGTGGATCAGGTCCGAGCGGTCGTAGACGGCATGGATCGACACACCGTCAGGCAGCCCCGCGGAGATCTCGGCCACCTTTGTCTTGAGGTTGTGGATCACCTCCAGCGCGTTCTGCCCGAAGCGTGACATCGCGATGCCGGAGACGACCTCGCCTTCGCCGTTCAGCTCCGACAGGCCGCGCCGCTCGTCGGGTGCCATCTCGACGCGTGCGACGTCCCGGATCAGCACCGGCGTGCCGCCCTCGCTCTTGAGCACCAGGGTTTCGATGTCGTTCTTGCCGCGCAGATAGCCCTTGCCGCGGACCATGAACTCGGTCTCGGCCATCTCGACCACGCGGCCGCCCACGTCGCGGTTGGAGTCGCGGATGACCTGAGACACCTTCATCAGCGGAATGCCGTAGCTGCGCAGCTTGAGCGGATCGACCGTGACCTGGTAGGTCTGCACGAAGCCGCCCAGCGAAGCGACCTCGGCCACACCGGGCGCCTTGGTGAGCTGGTAGCGCACATACCAGTCCTGGATGGTGCGCAGTTCCGCGAGCGTGCGGTCCTTGGCCAGCAGCGCGTACTGGTACACCCAGCCGACGCCGGTGGCATCAGGCCCGAGCGAAGGCGACACGCCCTTGGGCAGTCGCCCGGACGCAAAGTTCAGGTACTCCAGCACCCGGCTGCGCGCCCAGTAGATGTCGGTCCCGTCTTCGAAGATGACGTAGACGAACGAGGCCCCGAAGAACGAGAAGCCGCGCACCACCTTCGACTTCGGCACCGCCAGCATTGCGGTGGTCAGCGGGTAGGTCACCTGGTCCTCGACCACCTGGGGTGCCTGGCCCGGGTACTCGGTGTAGACGATGACCTGCACGTCGGACAGGTCGGGCAAGGCGTCCAGCGGCGTCTTCAGAACGGCCAGGATGCCACCGATGATGATGAACAGTGTTGCGAGCAGGACCAGGAAGGGATTCCTTCCGGACCACTGGATGATCTTGGACAGCATGGCGCCCCCTGCTCAGTGGCCGGAGTGGGTGGATTTGCCCGCATTTGCCGCCGGTGCGGCCGGCTTGGCCTGCGGCGCTACGTTGGGGACTGCTCCGGTCGGGGCGATGGACGTCACGACGAAGTCACCCGGCTGCCGTTCGACGAACTCGAATCGCACGGCCTGACCCGGCTTGAGGCCACTCAGCAGCGACGCGTTGGCGGCCTTGAACTCCATCGTCATGGCCGGCCACTTCAGCGTGGCGACCGGACCGTGGTTGAGGCTCAGCGTGCCGTTCTTTGCGTCGACGCTGTCGACCGTGCCTTCGGCCTTGTGGCCGACCGCCGCCGGCGGCACCGACTTTGCCGGCGTCTCCGGCGCCGCTGGTGCAGCGCCCCCGCCCGCCGGGCTGCCGTGCCCCGCGTGTCCCCCGAGGCTTCCCACCGCGGCCTTGAGGTTGCTCTCGGCATCGATCAGGAAGTTCGCGGCCACGACGACCGGCTCACCGTCACGCACGCCCTTCAGCACCTCGACGTAGTTCTCCGCCCGCGCGCCGAGTTCGACCTCGCGCGGCTCGAAGCGCCCTTCGCCCACCTGGACGAGGACGATCCGACGGGTGCCGGAGTCGATCACGGCGGAGTCTGGAACGGCCAGCACCGCCGACTTGCCACCGACACCGAGTTCCACCTGGGCAAACATCGCCGGCTTGAGACGTTGCCCGGGGTTGGCCAGTTCGACACGCACCGGGATGCTGCGCGTCTCGGCCTTCAGGGTTGGGTAGACGTAGGTGACGCGTCCCTCGAAACCCTCGGTCGGATACGCCGTGGTCGTCACGCGCGCCTTCGCACCCGTCTTGACCAGAGCGATGTCCTGCTCGGCCACGTCGGCGATCACCCACACGGCCGACAGGTCGGTCACCTGGTACAGCAGTTCGCCCGGCATGAAGCGCATGCCCTGCAGAGCCTTCTTCTCGGAAACGATGCCAGACACCGGCGACGGGAACGAGATCGTCCGCTGCGGCTGGCCGGACTTCATCAAGGCCGCCACCTGCGGCGCCGACAGATCCCAGTTGCGCAGGCGCGCGAGGCTCGAATCGGCCAGCTGGCGCATGCCCACCTGCGCCTCCGTGCCGGCCTCTTTCATCGCCTCGAGCCCTTGCATGGCGATCGCGTACTCACGCTGCGCCGATACCAGTTCGGGGCTGTACACCTCGAACAGCGGCTGGCCCTTGGCCACCGGTTGGCCGGTCGCACTGACGTGCAGCCGCTCGACGTAGCCTTCGAACTTCGCGGTCACCGCAAAGGTCCGGCGCTCATCCGGCTCGATGCGGCCTGCCGCCCGGATCGTCTTGCCGAGCAAGCGCATGCCTGCCGGCTCGGTGCGCACACCCAGCTTCTGGATCTTCTCGGTACTGATGCGGACCTGGCCCGCAGCCCCGGGCCCGGCGTTGGGCGTTGCCTCGTCCTCGCCCTCGTAGACCGGGATGTAGTCCATGCCCATCGGGTCCTTCTTCGGCACTGGCGAGGTGTCGGCCAGCCCCATGGGATTGCGGTAGTACAGCAGCTTGCGCGGCTTCGGTGCTGCGGCGGAAGGCGCGTCCTGGCTTGCCTTGGCGGACGAGTGCGCGGCGCTGCGCGACTGCGAGCCCAGCCAGTAGCTGCCAGCGCCGACGGCGCCGATCAGGGCGATCATGAGGACGGTCGTGGCGGTCTTCACAGTTCTTCTCCCACAATGCGTTCGATCTCGGCCAGGCGCATCTGCGCCTCGACCTGCGTCTTCAGGATCTCCTGACGGGCCTTGCGAATCTGGCGCTGCGCCTCGAGCAACATCGCGAACTCGGCCTTGCCGTTCTCGTAGGCAGCCAGCGCCGACTGAAGGCCGAGTTCCGACTGCGGCAGCAGCTGGGTCTTCAGCAGAGTCTCGTTGCGCCGTGCGGCCTCGAGCCCGGCCAGGTTCACCGCCAGGTCGCCGACCAGCTGCTGCTGCAGCGCGTCGGCTCTCGACCGCGACGCGGCGACCATCGCCTCCGCTTCCCGCTCCTGACCACGGCGGGCTTCCTGCTGCAGCGGGATGTTCATCTCGAACATCACGCCCCAGGTGGTAATGCGCGAGCCCATCTGCGAAGGGGACAGACCGACGGTGAGATCGGGATAGCGATTGCGCTGCGTGAGGTCACGACTCTTCTGTGCGATGGACACCCGGGCCAGCTCTGCCTGGAGCTGCGGATTGCCCGACCGCGCCCGCTCTGCCAACGACGATGCATCGGCGGTGTTCAGCGTCGGCACCGCGCGCAGTTCCAGGGGGTCGGCGAGCGGTGCGCCGCTTTCGCGAGCCAGCAGAGCGTTCAGCCGGGCGCGAATCTGGCGCTTCTCGCTGTCGATCATGATCAACTCCGAGCGCATCGCCGTCTGCTCCAACTGCGCACGGATCGCGTCGGCCTGGGCGGCCAGTCCGCCTGCATAGCGCGCCTGGGCAACCTGCTCGAGCCGGGTCATCAGTCCGAGCACCTCCGTGGTCAGCCGCTCGTTGCCAGCGGCACGGTAGTACTCCGCGTGAGCCGCCTTGATTCGAGCTGCCAGCTCGGCCCAGCTCGCATTCGTGCGGGCTTCGGCCTGCCGCGCATCCGCGGCGGCGGCGTCCCGCTTGAGCTCCCGCTTGCCCCACAGCGGCAGCGACTGCATCAAGGTGTACTTGGTCTCGCCGACCTTCCACGGCAGCAGGCTGGGCGAAGCGTCATTGCCGTAGTTGTTGATGTTCATGAGCTCCACGCGCAGCACCGGATCGGGAAGCGCCCCCGCCGGCCCCACACGCTGCGCCGCGGCTTCGGCTTCCTCGCGCATGGCCCGGAGCTCAGGGCTCTGGGCTCGGGCGTAGGCCAGCAGTCCCGGGAGGTCGCGCCCCAACGGCGCGTCTTGAGCGACTGCGGGAACAGGCCCGGCAGCGCAGAGAACCAGCCCCATCAGCAGCGAGCCGGCCCAGCGCGGCATGTCTGGCCATGCGGTACTCGCTTGACCCCATACGGTTGTCATTTCGTCTTCTCCTTGCGTGCCGCTCGGAGCGCCGGACACATGGGCGATCCGGGGTCCGAACACGGCGGCGATACAGTCAGTCTTCCGTGGCGCCGTCCTCGAGGACGGCCGACGAAAGAACGCGAGATGCACGCAAGCTGCGCGGCCAAAACAGGCCGGCTGCGTGCTCGTGACCGCTATAGCGCCAGGCGCAAGAAGGCGATCGGAATCGGCAGGGGCCTTGCGCCTTCCCGGCGCGGCGCCTGCACATCTGCCGACACGTCAATGGACGCCGGCACCGTCAGAGCCGCCATCGGGGGCGGCAGGACATGGAACTGGTAGTTGTCGAGAGCGGACTTCTGCGGCGGGATCGTCACACCGGCCCGCTCGCAGAAACTCTCGCAGTTCGATTTCGGCGACGAGTCATCCTGACCGTGCTGTGACTGATCCGGCGCTGCGACCGAGTGATGCTCGCACCCCGCAGGAGCCACCTCAATGTCGGCGGCCTGTGCTTCGACGACTCCCTGGAACGTGTCCCCGCCCCCGGAGAATTGCTGGGCGGCCAAGCATGCGTTGGCAACGCCCAAGCCGAGACCGAATAGCCACACACACAGGACCCGGAGGCCCAGCGGCGAAGCTGTCGATGGCTGCGAAACATGAGCGGTTGATTCAAGAATTCAAACAAGTATGCACCTTCCGGGCCACGGCCCGTTTGAGGATCGTCAAGGGCGCCGACCGGGCTGACGATCACGCACATGCAGGGTCCCCGGCGTCCATCGACCCGGCCATCAGGCGTACTGCGCAAGACTTCATTCAGTCGGATTGGACAGCGCTGGCGTCAACTGCCACCTCGGAAACCGTCTCGTAGATGTAGTCCGACTCCGCGAGCCCCCCGACGGCACGCTGGTATCGCCGGAAAGCATCGAGTTCTCTCTTCGTGATCCTCACCGTTCGCTCAACGGTCTGTTCGCCAAGGGCTTGGGCTCTGGCGGCCGCGGCGCGCGCGCTTTCGCCGCGGTAGACAAGGTAGCGCGCATAGGGCCCGAGCACGAGTTGCTTCTCGATCCGAACATCGGATGTCGACTCGGACGGATGGCACTGATCTGCTTGCCCCGAAACCACGCATCGGTAGGTCGCCAGAGGCGAATCCTTGGCATTGCCCTGTAACGGGAACAGTCCGAGGCCGGCAATCGTTGCCGCAAGAATCGGGTTCTTCAGCGCGAGCGCTGCGCGACTTATGTACGTGTTCATCGAGGCTCCTTACGGCGTTCAATGGCGTGCGCAACGGCACGCACGAGGAACACTCTAAGAAGCCATCACCAACCGCAGACCGACGCCGCGATGACACACTCGTCATCGCACGCCAGCCACAGAAGCACGATCGCCTCGCCACCTTCCGACGGTTCAACCCGATGCCATCCGGGCGGTTGCGCGAACTCGGCGACCTCTTGGGGCCTCCGCGAAGGCGGCGAAAAGATCGAACTGAACCTACAAGCTGTCGTGCACGGCTGCGGCGGCTACCGCTGCCTGGCCGATGGCAACGTCAATCTGGCACGATCCTCCCGCCACGTCGCCCGCGGCGTACACATTGTCTGCACTCGTGAGTCCGGTCGGGCCGATCGCGATTGCGCCATGCACGTCGAGCCGAACAGCCAGTTGATTCGCCAGGTACGTTCGCGGCTGCGCGTCGAATGCTGCAAGCAGCAAGTCGAACTCATGGACCCGACCATCGTCGCATGTCACGAGGATGCCCTTGTTGTGAGTCAACGCGACATGGCGTGCGACGCCGGGCACACGCTCGAGTCCGGCATGGCATGACGAGTAGTCAGCCTTCCCAGCCGCGCTGTCGATGTCGATGAACCTCGCCTCCGCACACACCTTCCGCAGATCGGCTATGCCAGGCACGTCGAGGAGCGATTCGCCCAGCACACCGACTCGCTTCCCGAAGAGATCGTCGACTCCATGCTGCCACGCACAGCGCCGCAGCAGGTTCGCCGACGCCACGTCGTCGATCCCAGGCAATCCGATCGGCGGATCCGTGGCCCCGGCACACAAGATGACGTTGCGCGCCAGGAGCGTTCCATGCCTCAGCCGGAGCAAGAGCCTGCCGTCCGAGCAACGTCGTATTCCTTCGACCGAATCGTAGGTGACGTGCCCGCCCGCTGCGCGCAAGTGTTGCCGCATCCGCTCGAGCAGATGTCCACCGACCACGCCATCGGGATATCCGGCAACGTTGAGGGCACGCGCGATGCGCTGCGCCCGGCTGGCACCTGCGTCGACCAAGCGCACGCCGCGCCCATGCCGTCGGAGATGAATTGCTGCAGCCAGCCCGGCGGGCCCGCCGCCAATCACGACGCAGTCGAACGTATCGCCGCCGACGACTGCAGCGCTGAGAATGTCGGCAGCATCAATCATGTCCGCTGCCGGCTGCGTCAAAACAGTACCCGCAGCCCCGCGCGCCACTGCGTCGCGGTGGCCTCCCCGCCGGACTGCGCCCGTGGATAGAACGTGCGCGACAAGCCCAGGTAGGGTGCGACTCGCCGGTTGAACTCGTAACGCGCCTGCACGCCGACATCGGCCTGATAGGCGCCGCGACGAACCGTCGCGTCGATGTCGGAGGCCGACCACTCGACGCCGAGCGATGGCGTGACGATGAAGCGGTTGGTGATCAGAAACTCGTTCTCGAAGCGCGTGCGGGCGAAGACCTTGCCGTCGTCGCGCACGAACAGCTTCAGGTCGACATCGAAGGCATAGGGTGCGAGCCCGCGCACGCCGAGCGCCAGGTAGTTGCGCCGGTCGGGCCGCTCATCGCGGCGCAGGCCGATCTGCGCGTCCCAGAACGGCGCGATGTAGCGGCCGTAGAGCAACTGCAGTTCGGCCGCCTCAATGCGCCCGCCGCGCCGTTCGGTATCGAGCTGATACCACAGGCGGTTGAAGTCGCCGCCGACCCAGCCGTCAACGGCCAGCGACTGCGCCGAGCCGGATTGCCCGCGCACCTTGCCGGCGCCGGCTTCGACCAGTGTGTAGGAGTAGATCGACTCGTCCTCCATCGCCTGCGCCCCCAGGGCAACGGCGGCCAGCAGCGCGCCGGCCGCGCGGCGCAACGCCGCACTCATGTTCGTCCGCATCGGCGTGATCCTCAGGCCACCTTGACCAGGCGCATCATCCGGTGGCGGCGTGGTAGAAAAGGTGGCAGTGGAAGGCCCACATACCTTCGTCCTCGAAGGTGGCGTCAAGCTCGACAGTCTGCGCCGGCGGCACGATGATGGTGTGCTTGCGCGGCGCGTATACGCCGTTGCCGTTGACGAGTTCCATGAACACGCCGTGCAGGTGCATCGGATGCTCCATCATGGTTTCGTTGACGAACTTGATGCGCACGCGCTGGCCCAGCCCCATCTCGAGCGGTTCGGCCTGGGACATCTTTTTGTCGTTGATGCTCCAGAAGTAGCGCGCCATGTCGCCGGTCAGGCGTACCAGCACCTCCTTCTCCGGGGCGCGGTCGTCGGCATTGCGGGTGGCCGCGCGTAGATGCGCGTACTTCAGCCGGCGCACGCCGTCGCCGTCGGGTGCGATCTGCGGGGCGGCGGCGCTCATGCCCGGCATGTCGCTCATGCCGGGCATGCCGGCATGTGGGTCCGCCGGCTTGGCCGGCGCGGCCATGACCATCCCGGCATGCGGGTCGGCTGGTTTCGCTGGCGCGGGCATCGCCATGCCGGCATGGCCTGCGGCTGCGGGCGCCTGGCCCATGTCCATGCCCGCCATGCCGCCGCTCATGTCCATGCCAGCCATGCCCATGTCGGCCATCGTGCGCACGGGCTTGGGCCCGATCTCGGGCACGGGCGCGCTCATGCCGACTTCCGGGGCGAGCGTGCCGCGCGCGTAGCCGATGCGCGCGATGGTCGGCACGAAGATCGTGTAGGCCCTGGCTTCCTTGGGCTGCACGATCACGTCGTAGGTTTCACCGTTGCCGATGCGGAACTCGTCCACCTCGACCGGATTGACGTTCTGACCGTCGGCCTGGACCACCGTCATCGGCAGGCCGGGGATGCGAACGTCGTACAGGTTCATCGGCGAGGCGTTGATGAACCGCAGCCGCACGCGCTCGCCCGGCTTGAACAGCCCGGTCCAGTTCTCGCCGGGTCGTTTACCCTGCAGGAGGAACGACCATTCGTCGCCGCCGTCGCTGTAGTCGGTGGGATCCATGCGCATCTTGGCCCACTCCATGCGCTCGGCCCACAGTGCTTCGCGAGCCTTGGCATCGGGTGCGCTGCGCAACTGGGCGAAGAACTGTGGCGCTGTCACGCGCCGGTAGTTGTAGTAGCCATCCACTTTCTTGAGGTTGGCCAGCACCTGAGCGGGCGGGGTGTCGATCCAGTCGGAGATGACGACCACGTAGTCGCGGTCGTACTGGAAGGGGTCGGGCTTGGCCGGCTCGATGATCAGCGGCGCGAAGTAGCCCGCCGCCTCCTGAAGCGCGGCATGGCTGTGGTACCAGTAGGTGCCGGACTGCCTGAGCTTGAAACGGTAAGTGAAGATCTCGCCCGGGCGGATGCCGGGGTAGGTGACGCCGGGCACACCGTCCTGGTCGTTGGGCACGAGCAGGCCGTGCCAGTGGATGCCGGTGATCTCGCGCAGCTTGTTGGTGACGCGGATCACCACCTCGTCGCCCTCCCGGAAGCGCAGCACCGGGCCTGGCATCGTGCCGTTGATGGTGATGCCCTGCGCGGGCTTGCCGGTAACGTTAAGTGGGGTCTCGGCCACGGTCAGGTCGTAGGCGCGCGACACCGGCGTGTCGCGCAGGTCGACCGCCCTCACCTGCGCCCAGGCGCGCGGCAGTGCTGCCAGCGCGCCCAAACCGGCCAGGGTCTGCAGAGTTCGGCGCTTGGACGGATCCATCGGGGACAGCCTCATTGCCCGGGGTTACTTCACGGCTTCGATCGCCGTGACGACGATCGCGCCATCGGCCTTCTCGGCGGTGAACGTCACCTTGTCGCCGGCCTTGACCTTGTCCAGCAGCGCCGCATCCTTGACCTGGAAGATCATGGTCATGCCGGGCATGTCCAGGTTCTTGATGTCGCCGTGCTTCAGGGTGATCTTCTTGGCCTCCTTGTCGATCTTGCGCACTTCGCCTTCGGTCATCGAAGCGGGCATGCCGTCCATCTTCATGCCGGGCATGTTCATGCCGCCCATCTTGCTGTGATCCATCGCCTGGGCGTGCGCGCTGATCGCAAACGGCGCCGCGGCCGCAAAGGCCAGGGAGAGGAGGAGGGGCTTGAAGGTCTTCATATCGAATGCTCCTTGAGGGGGTGAATCGGATTCTGCCAAGAGGCACGTGGCGACAACAAGTGCCGAGCGCCTCGGACATGTCGTGACAAACGTCACTCAGTGCTTGTGGCCGCCGTGGCCGTCATTCTTGGAAGCGTCGGCCTCCTGCGCAACATTGACGAGGCCTTTCATGCCGGCGTCGTAGTGGCCCGGCTGCAGGCAGGCGAAGTCCACCTTGCCGACCTTGGTAAAGCGCCACACGATCTCGCCGGTCTTGCCGGGCGCCACGCTGACCATGTTGTCGTCAGCGTGCTCCATGCCCGGCATCTTCAGCATCATCGCGTAGTGCTCCTTCAGCTCCTCGGGCGTGCCGAGCACCAGTTCGTGCTTCACGGCGCCGGAGTTCTTCACAACGATGCGCACCGTCTCCCCCTGCTTGACCGAGATCTCGCTGGGTGTGAAGCGCATGTTGTCGGTCATGTCGACGTTGACGGTGCGGGTGGCCTGCGCGGCCTTGCCGGGTTCGCCAACAGGATTGCTGCCGTGGCCGGGGCCGGCGATCACTGCGGATGCGGCGAGCACGAGCGCCGACACGAAGCCGGCCTTGCCAAGTTTGTTCATGGGTGCTTCTCGATGGAGCTTTGTGGGTGGCCCGTTTCGCCGGGATTCAGTTCCGATGCCCGTCGTTGAGGAGCCCGTCCAGCCGCGCGACCTCGTTACCGACTGCCGGTACCTTGCGTCCGTCGGCCAGTTCGAGAACCTCGCCTTGCTTGAGGTAGGCCGCGCGGCCGTAGCGATCCTCCTTCGCCATCTTCCCGTCCTTGAAGACGTACAGCGTGGAACCGTCTTTCAGCGCCAGCGCCTGCTGCGTGGCCTGCGGCAGAGCATCGCGCGCAAGAGCCGGCGCGGTTGCCGTGGCGGCCGCCAGCGCGATGGTCAGGGTGAACAGAGTCGCCTTCATGATCGAACCTTTCGTGATGCAGCGAGGGAGTCGCTCCCTCAACGTCATGCCACTTGGCATGGCCTGCACTCTAGGGAACCGCATCCGACGCACGGCCGACAACCACATTACAGGCTCGTAAGCTTGTCTCTCGCAGACTCCGGCCACGGATCGGCGGCGCAGTTCTGCCAGCGGAGGCCTCGCGCCGCAGCTGTGGCCCAGTTCGCCAGCGGCGGCGCCACCGAACTGCCAGTTTCTTCAAGCCTGCAGGCGCACGGCGATGCAAGCTGGGAACGCCAACAGTATTCAGCCCCGAGCAACCAATGCCGTTCTCTCCCTCCGATGCGTGGCTTCAGGGCCTGGGCGCCGCCTTCGTTCAGCTGGCCGCCGGCGAGTTTGCCGCAGCCGTCCGTGGAACCCATACCTCGCCGGTTCGAGCGCTCGGCAAGTGGCTGGTCGACACGCTGCCAACACCGCTGATCGACGTCGCAATTGCATTGCTTCGGCGCGGCGACAAGCCCGCGATCGCCATCGCACTGACCTTGTTCAGTCTCGGAGTTCCGGCGATGGCCGCGACCGCGGGCACGGCCACGCTCGTGGCGGCGTTGCTGTTGTCTGGGTTGCTCGGGCTGTATGCGCTGTGGCGCCGCACCGAGCTTTCGCGCACCACGGCCGCCCCCCTGGGTTTGGTCGCGACAGCGGCAGGGATACTGGGTGTCTTCTTCGGCGCGGAAGCTTCCTTCGCCATCGGCTTCGCCGCGGCGGGACTGGCGTTGGTGATTCGTCGTGTCCGACAACGCCGGCGCGCAGAGCCCGTACGTCTGCCACGGCCGCAAGCCCCCCTGGGTTCGCCCCCTGGCTCTGCCTCCCTGGAGATTCCAGGACTGTCCGAGTTGATCACCCCTGTCGACCGATTCTTCGTCACCGACGTGACGTTTCCTGCTCCGAGCGTCGTGTTGCGACATTGGCGCCTCGTGGTGCGAGGCATGGTCGAGCACCCGCTCAGTCTCACCCTCGACGAGCTGCTGTCGCTTCCATCGCGAGAGATCGACGCGGTTCTGATGTGTGTGCACAACCCCGTTGGCGGCCCTTTCGTAGGGAATGCGCGCTGGCAAGGCGTACTGCTGCGCGACCTGCTCGTGCGCGCCGGAGCGGCCACGGAAGCGGACCATGTCCGGCTTCACTCGGTGGACGGGTTCTCTGCCGGCATCAGCTTGTCGTTGCTCGAGGACGGCTTCGAGCCCATGCTGGTCTACGCCATGAACAGCACACCACTCACACGCGCGCACGGTGCTCCAGTTCGAGTCCTTGTGCCTGGCATCCACGGCTATGACGCGAACATCAAGTGGCTGGCGTCCGTGGAGGTCATGCGGTTCAGCGAAGCCATCGACTACGCGGAGCGCAAGGGCTGGCCAAGACGGCCATCCCGCATGGCGCCGAACTCGAGGATCGACGTTCCAAACCACTCAGCGCTGCTGGCACCCGGCCGCCAGATCGTCGCCGGTGTGGCGTGGAGTCCTCCGCACGGCGTCGCGAAGGTCGAACTGCGCATCGACGGCGGCCCGTGGCAAGTCTGCGCGCTGGCCACGGCCCTCGGCCCGAGTGCTTGGGTTCAGTGGCAAGCGCCCTGGGATGCAACGCCCGGCCGCCACACCTTGGAGACCCGCACCTGGGGACGAGAAGGCGTTCAGGCCGAACTCGCTGCCGCACCCTACCCCGACGGGGCCCGCGGCTACCACCGCATTGCGGTTGACGTGCAATCGACGCGCACCCCGCAGAGGCGCCAGGTCTGTTGGTGGCTCGCATCGGATGCACGCGCGCGAGGGCTCCTGGCCTGGCGAGGAATCACTGCGTGGCGCAGGCACCGGCCCCACAGGGGGTAGACGGTTTGGCGCCTCGTGTCTGGTGAAGCCCGCAACGACAAAGGGAGGGGCGCGTATGTCCGTTTCGGCTGTGCTCGGCGAACGCCGCATCGTTCAAGTTCCAGAGGGTCCGATCGAGTATCGGGTCACGGGCACGGGTCCGACCATCGTGTTCCTGCACGGCATCATCGCCAACGGCGACGTGTGGCGTGGTGTGGTCGAGGATCTGGCAAGGGATCACTGCTGCATCACACCCGACTGGCCGCTGGGAGCGCATGCCCTCAAGATGCGGGACGGCACCGACTTTTCGCTTCCGGGAGTTGCCCAGATGGTCGACCGCTTCCTTGCGGCTGCGAATCTCGACAGCGTCGTGCTCGTCGCCAATGACACGGGGGGTGCAGTGGCACAACATGTGGTTGCCGACCATGCCCAGCGGATTGCTGCGCTCGTATTGACTCCATGCGACGCCTTCGACAACTTCGTCCCGCTGCCGATTCGGCACCTGCGCCTGTTGGGGAGAACGTCATGGGGACTGTGGGTCTTGGCGCAAACCTTGCGCTGGCGTTGGGTACAACGACTGCCCATCGCCTTTGGTCTGCTGACTGAGAGGGCGATCCCGGACGACATCATGAGGTCCTACACCGCCCCGCTGCGCGACCGCCCAGGCACACGAAGCGATTTCGCGGCCTTGGTCCGCGCCATCGATCCGATGTACACGGTCGAGGTTGCCACGCGCCTTCCGGGGTTCCCCAAGCCGGTGCTGCTTGCGTGGGCGCGAGAGCGTCGCCGATTCTTCCCGCTCGAGCACGCCCACCGCCTGGCTGGCTTGTTCCCGGATGCGACCGTCGAAGTGATCGACGATTCAGGCCCGTTCGTGACCGAAGACCAGCCGGCCGCCGTCGCACGAGCGATCCGGCACTTCGTGACGACTCGCGTCGAGCCCCACGACATGCCCCGTCAACCCTTGTCGAAACAGACCGAGATCTGATCCCGCCGCCCGATCAGCGAAGACGGTGCGATCCCGAAGTTGTCGCGGAATGAACGCGACAGATGTGCCGAGTCGCTGAAGCCGACCGCGTGAGCAGCTTCGGTCCACGAAGCCCCCTGAAGGACGGATTCGACAGCCCGACGCAGTCTCGTCCACACCACATAGCGCCGCAACGGTACACCCGTCTCCTCGACGAACCGGTGGCTCAGCCAACTCGGCGAGACGTTCAGCTGGTTCGCCAGCGACTGCAGTCGCACGGGTCGATCTATGGCCGACTGCAGGACCTGCAGCGCACGAACAATCCGAGCATCGCGGCCGCGCCCGCTCGCATTGACGCTGCCCAAGCCGAGCCATGCTCTGCAGATGGCGTCCGCTTCGTCGATGGTCCCGCCTTCGGCTGCGAGCGTCGCCAATCCCGCGGCCGCCGGGTGCGGCGGTTGGAAAGGAACAATGCACTCATCTGTGTGTAGCCGACCCTCGACGCAGGCGTACTCGGCCCCCTCTGACTCCATGAAGAGCATCGCCACCTGAGCGTCCTTGGCATCGAAGGCATGCGGCTGGTCGGGCAGGACGCGAAATCCATTCCACGCTTCCCATTTTCCGTGGGGCTCGATACGCGAACGCAAGCTGCCGCCGAGTCCCCAGCAGATCTGGGCCGCATGATGGCGATGCGATCGAGTACTGGGGCCAGGCCCGATGTAGAGCAGGCGGTGGGGCCACAGGTAAAGCCGCACTCGAACGCACTCATCGGCGGCCTCAGCGGGAAGGCGGGTCAACGAGCCCATCATGTTGTTGCGAGACGCCGGCCGCGACAATCAAGTTCATAGAGCCTGCGAAACCTCGAGGATGGGCTTCAATCCCGTTCCGAATCTGCCGATGGCGGCGCGGTGCAAGCGCAGTTCGCCATAGGGCAGGTAGCGAATACCGAGTTCCGACACGCGCGAGAACGCCGGCCGTCGCAGTTGCTGTGCCACCTGGTCGCGCCGATCGTCGGGCGCGACCAGGAACATCGCGGTACCCGCCCCCAGTGCGCAACCCAGCGCCAGATCCAGCATGCGCACGATGCCGGAGTAGATCGAAGTCGAATGCTCGACCTCGAAGGCAGCGACGACTCGCGCGCCGCTGGTGTCCAGCCAGACCACGTCGATCAGACGCACAGACTCCGCGGCGCCGTCGAGTCCTGCGGGCAGACCCTCGAGACAACCATCGCCGAGCCGGCCGTCCAGGTACTCGCGCGAGCGATCGTTCGCCGCGATCCACACCTGAAAGCCCAAACTCAGGCCGAGATCGCGCAGCCAGCCCTGAACCTCCGTATGCGTGGTGTCGCTCTCCCGCTCGAGCGTCCACTGCCGGTGTTGCGCGACCGTCTCTTCACGCACCCTCGCGAGGTCGCCTTGCCAAGCCTGCGCCGCCAAAGGATCGTTCTCGCGCGGCGGCGCCTCGTAGCGCCCGGAGCCGATGTCGAACAGCAGCCCGGCGACCGCGCCGAGGTCATTGGACAGGCGCGAGCGATGCTCGGCGTTCAGGCGCATGACCCCTTCTCGCATCGACAGATAGTGGTCCCAACGCCCCAGTTTGACGTTGCCTCCGGTCAGCGCGTTGTAGCCCCGCACGATCGCCGTGTTGAACGGAACGACAAGGGTCGGGTGGATGAAGTAAAGGAGGTTCGCCACGGCCGGCCCCAACCCCTTGATCTGCCGAGCGTCGAGCTGACGGATTGCGTCGATCACCGCTTCGGCCGTGTCGCAGCAGTCGCACGCGTGCAGCAGCCGCCCGAAGGCGCGCTGGTTGTCCTCGTTCTCGTAGATGTCCGGGATGCGCAGCTTGGGCTTCCACAGAAACGCATGGTCCGCACCCTTGAAGACCTGCCGCTGCTCGGCGATCGACGACACGACGGTCTCCAGCGTCGAGCCCCGATACACGTTGCCGAAGCTTCCCCCCTCGATCTCGCGCACGATCTGCCCGATGCCGCGCCGGATCGAGCGGAAGTTCTTCAGGCGCTCTTCCCACAGGAACCAGGTGCGGTACGTTGCATGGGGATCGGCCCGCCAACGGTCGATCAGGGCATCCCGCTGGGCGGCAGAGGACATCGGCAAGACGGCTTGTTCCATGGCCGGCAAGCTTAGCGCCATCGCGGCCGCGTGCGGCGCGAACGGGGCATGTCGAATGCCTGCAGCGTCTGCCGGCCGATCCTGACGACTTCGTCATCAATCGGTCAGGTTCCGGTCAATCGAAGCCGCGTACCGTGATGTCCTTCCCTGCAGCAAGCCAGGGGAGACTTCGCTGCCAATCCCGGATAGCGCGTACCTTGAAGAAGGAGCATTGACATGAGGACCATCGCAGACTTGCTGGCACTCGCCGGCCTGGCCATCGGTTCGGCGTCGGCGGCAACCGCCGGAACGGAAGGCGCGGGCACTGGCGTCCCGTTGGTTGTCGCCAAGCGCTTGGCACAACCACGCCAGCGACCGTCCCAGCCGAGGTGCGGCTGTCGGGCGTTCCGATGCGTCAAGCGACGGTCGGCTTGGGCACGCAGCGACTGGCTGCGGTGATGCCGGCGGCGTCGGTGGTGAATGTGTCGGGCGTGCCTTGGCGCGTGCCAAGCAACTTTGACGGCTGGGCGGACCGTCCGGGTCACGTACCTTCAGGCGGGTGACCTCGCGCCGGCCAGCGTCTCGATGATCGGGCAGGCCTGCATGGGGCCGGCCTGCCTGCAGCGATGCAGCAACTCGGACAGCGCCCCGCGCATGCGATGCAGGTCCGCCAGCTTGTCCTCGATCTGGCCCAGACGTGCCTGGGTGACCGACTGGATGGCCCGGCGATTGCGGCCGTCTTCCAGGTCCAGCAGGCTGCGCACCTCGTCCAGCGAAAAGCCCAGCGCTTGCGCACGCTTGATGAATGCGATGCGGTCGATCGCCGCAGCGGGATAGACGCGAAAGCCGCCGTTTGCCGCCGGCACACGCAGCAGTCCGCGCGACTGGTAGTAGCGCACCGTCTCCACGCCCACTCCGGACGCCTTGGCAAGGCGGCCGATGGTCAAGGGAGAGGGTGTCTCCAGCGACGGGGGGCCCGCGACCACCCTTTTTTTCATGGCGGAATGGTACGTCCGGATTCCGTAGTTGACCCCAGAGCCGGTTTGACGACGATCAACCTTTCCGATGCAATGACCGGCGAAACTTCCAACGTGGATTCTGCGAATCTGCACACGAAGCCAGCCGAACATGACCCTGACCGCCAGCCGCCACCACAAGCGCAGCATCGCCCTCACGATGTTGCTCGTGTGGGTGTTCGCGCTGCTGTCGGGCGTGGCGAATGCCTGTCTGACGGAACCGCGCGGCGAACTGGCGCATGCCGGCATCCAGGTTTCGCAGGCAGACCAGCCGGCGCCGGCCGCTGTACAACAACCCCACGCGGCGGATCAAGCGCAGCACGGCGAGCACTCCGACAAGGCGCCGTGCCAGAAGTCCTGCGACGCGTCGTCGCAGACGCTGCTGAAGCAACTTCCCAAGTTCGACACGCCTGATCAGCTGGTCCTGATTCCTGCGCCTCACAGGCAGGCCAGCGACCTGCACATGGCGCCGGCCGCCCTGGTCCGCGCCGCTCTTGCAGCGGTTCCACCGCCCTCACCCCCTCCGCGGGTGCAGTTCTCCCGGCTCGCGCTGTAGCGCGCGACCCCCGGGCCGCAGCGACGGACGCTCCAGTGCGTCCCTTGCTGGCGGCCCGCCGCGCAGTTCCGACCTGTTGACTCCGTAGCCGACTACGGACCGCACAGTCGGACCGCAAGTCGCGGCATCTCTCCCTTGTCCGGCCACCGGGCCGACCAACCGCTGACCGATCGTTCTCTCGCTTCCTGGAGGCTTCCATGTTCCGTTTCCGCACCCTCGCCGTTGTCGCGACTCTCACCGCTGTGTCCGCGGCTTCGTTCGCGCAGGACGACCAGCACAAGTCCCATCACCCTGCCGGGGCAGCTTCCGCAGCGATGCCTGCACCGGCCACGGGCAAGCCGGCGGGCATGCCCGACATGGCCATGATGGACAAGCACATGAAGGCCATGCAGGCGATGCACGAGAAGCTGGCCAACGCGAAGACTCCGGCGGAGCGCGAGGCCCTGATGGCCGAGCACATGAAGCTCATGCAGGAAGGCATGTCGATGATGGGAGGCATGGCGCCTGCGAAAGGGCCCACCGCCGCCGCGCGCCAGCAGATGATGGAGAAACGCATGGACATGATGCAGTCGATGATGCAGATGATGATGGACCGCATGCCCATGTCCCCTGCCGCTCCGGCCAAGTGACTCTCGTACGCGCCTGAAAGCCCCGGTCGAACCCATCGAATCGCCGGGCCGAACCGAGAGCCGCACAGGAGTCCTTCCATGGATCATGACCACGACGAGCCAACCCGCCGAGCGCGCGGTTTCTGGCGTAGCCGATATGCCATCGGACTGCTGGTGTTTGCCGCGATCGCCCTGTTCTTCCTGCTGACCGAACACCGCGCACACACCCTGGGCGCCTTGCCCTACCTGCTGCTGGCTGCGTCACCGTTTCTGCACATCTTCATGCACCGCGGCCACGACCACGGTGACGGTGATGCACACGATGACAAGGGGCCTTCGGACGACCGCCCCGAAGGTCCAGAAGCGTACGAAGGACGTTCCCGGAAGACGCACCGCCACCACTGAAGGGACCTGCAGATGAGTCACGACCAACCCGGCTACGGACTGTGGATGCTGGTCATCCTCAATTCGGCCATTTTCCTGATGTTCGCCTTCAGCTTCTTCAAGCCGCAGACCGGACGCGACTGGCGCACCTTCGGGGCCTTCGCGGCCTTCGTCATCGCGCTGTTCGTCGAGATGTACGGCTTCCCGCTGACGATTTACCTGATGTCGGGCTGGCTGCAGACGAAGTACCCCTCCCTGGACCTGATGTCGCACAACAGCGGGCACCTCTGGTCGACGCTGCTGGGCGAGAAGGGCGATCCGCACTTCGGCGTGCTGCACATCGCGAGCTACGTCTTCCTCGGGCTCGGCTTCTACCTGCTGTCCGCGGCCTGGAACGTGCTGTACCACGCGCAGCGCGCCAATCGGCTGGCGACGACCGGGCCCTATGCGCGCATTCGCCACCCACAGTACGTCGCCTTCGTGATGATCCTGCTGGGCTTCCTGCTGCAGTGGCCCACGCTGCTGACGCTGGTGATGTTCCCGATCCTGGTGGCCATGTACGGGCGTCTTGCCGTCACGGAAGAACGCGAGATGCGCGAGCGCTTCGGCGCCGAGTTCGACTCCTACGCCGCGCGCACGCCGCGCTTCGTTCCCGCCCTGGGCAACCGCGCCTCGGCTGCCTGAGGCTGGCGAGCGCATGCAAAAGACAACCGGAGCTGGACCGTGGTCCACAACGTAGTACAGCCTGCGGGAGACTATCGTGACGAATTCCGTCCTCTCTGCCGGTTCGCCCGACGATGCGGACCGTCGGCTCTGGCTCGGCGCGGCAACGGTCGCCGGCGGTGCGGGATTGGTCGCCACCGCGGTGCCCTTCGTGGCCTCGCTCGCGCCCAGCGAGAAGGCGCGTGCACTGGGCGCACCGGTCGACGTCGACCTGGCCAGCCTGCGCCCCGGCGAACTGCGCACGGTGGAGTGGCGCGGCAAGCCGGTGTTCGTGCTGCGCCGCACGCCCGAGATGATCGACGCGCTGGCGCGGCACGACGCCCTGCTCGCCGATCCGCAGTCGCGCCGGTCAGAGCAGCCCGAGTTTGCACGCAACGCCCTGCGCTCGAGCCGATCCGAATTGGCTGTGATCGAGGCGGTGTGCACCCACCTGGGCTGCGTCCCCAGCTTCCGACCCACGCCCGGCAGCCCGGACATCGGCGCGCAGTGGCCTGGCGGCTTCTACTGCCCCTGCCACGGGTCGAAGTTCGACCTCGCCGGCCGCGTGTTCAAGAACGTGCCGGCACCGACCAACCTGACCGTGCCGCCGCACCGTTTCCTCTCCGAGACCGTGCTGCTGATCGGCGCGGATCCAACAGCCTGAGGGGCTCGCCATGTCCAAGAAGCACAAGAAGCAAGAGAAGCGCGAAGAGATCAGTACCAGCGAGGACGGGGCAAGCAGAGCAACCGCGCCAACGTCCGACACCTCAGCGCTCACGGACCGATCCCTGTCGAGGGAGGAGTACGAGGCCCAACTTCACGTGCTGCAGGTCGAGCTGGTGAAACTGCAGCGCCACTTCATCCGCTGTCAGGACCGGATCCTGGTCGTGCTCGAAGGTCGCGACGCTGCCGGCAAGGACGGCAGCATCAAGCGCATCGTCGAGTACCTCAGCCCGCGCGAGACCCGCGTCGTGGCACTGGGCAAGCCTTCAGACCGCGAGCGCAGCGGCTGGTACTTCCAGCGCTACGTGCCGCACCTGCCGGTGGCCGAGGAACTCGTGCTGTTCAACCGCAGTTGGTACAACCGCGCCGGTGTCGAGCACGTCATGGGCTTCTGCACCAAGGAGCAGCATGCAGAGTTCATGCAATCGGTGCCGAAGTTCGAGGAGATGCTGGTCGGATCGGGCATCAAGCTGCTGAAGTACTACCTCGACGTCAGCAAGGACGAACAGGTCAAGCGCCTCGAAGAGCGCCGCCGCGACCCGCTCAAGCAGTGGAAGTCGAGCCCGATCGACGCGGTGGCCGTCAAGCATTGGAAGGCGTACTCCGCCGCGCGCGACGCCATGCTGATGCGCACGCACACGGCGACAGCGCCGTGGCGGATCGTGCGCGCGGACAACAAGCGCCTAGCCCGCCTCAACCTGATGCGCGACATTCTCTCCCGGCTCCACTACGCCGGCCGGAAGGACAAGCTCGTGCGTCCTGACCCCGACATCGTGTTCGAGTTCTCTCCCGATTGCCTCGAGGCCGGTCGCCTGGCCCGCTGACATCCCATCCAAAGGATCCTTCATGAAGACAAGCACCGTAGAAGTCGGCGAACTGGTCTCCAGCCTGAGCGCCGCCGGCGTGCAGCGCCAGATCGCGGCGCTCCCCGGCGTTCATCACGTCGACGTCAACTACGTCGCCGGCAGCGCCACCGTGCACTACGACGAGACGAAGACCTCGCTGGAGGACATCCGACGGCGCATTGTCGAGTGCGGCTACCACTGCCGCGGTGAGATGCTGCCCGCCCACGTCTGCCCGCCCGAGGGACATGCCGAACACGCAGGACACGAAGGCCATGGCGCCCACGCCGGGCATGCCACTAATGGGCACGCCGGCCACGTCGCCGCCACGACGCCTGCAGTGAGCAGTGCCGCAGCGAAGGCGCCGCCCGATGCGCTGCACGCGGGACACACCGCGCACGCCGGCCACGGCGGCGATGCCGCCCACCAGACGAGCGACATGATGCACGACATGGGCCATGCGCCCGGCATGTCGATGCAGGACATGGCCAACGACATGCGCAACCGCTTCCTGGTCGCGCTGCTGTTCTCGATTCCGGTGTTCCTCTATTCGCCGATGGGCAAGATGTTCGGCGACTTCGCGACGCCGTTCGGGATGGATCGCAACCTCTTCCTGTTCATCGTCGCCACCGGCGCCATCGCCTATCCCGGCTGGCCGTTCTTCGTCGCCGGCTGGCGCGCCGCGCGCAACAAGGTGGCGAACATGGCCACACTGGTCGTGCTGTCTGTCGGCACCGGCTACGTGTTCAGCCTCGGCGCAACCTTCTTCTACGAGGGCGAGGTGTTCTACGAGGCGGCCTCCGTGCTGCTGGTGTTCATCCTGCTCGGTCACTGGCTGGAAATGCGTGCGCGCGCCGGCGCCTCCGACGCGATCCGCGCGCTGATGGATTTGGCGCCGCCGATGGCCACCGTGCTGCGCAACGGCGTCGAGACAAAGGTGCCGACCGCCGAGGTGCTGGTCGGCGAGACGGTGGTCATCAAGCCGGGCGACAAGATCCCGGTGGACGGCAAGATCACCGAGGGTGCATCGCAGGTCGACGAATCGATGCTCACCGGCGAGTCGATGCCGGTCAAGAAGGTGGTCGGCAACGCGGTGATCGGCGCGACCATCAACAAGAGCGGCAGCTTCCGCTACCAGGCCACCAAGGTCGGCGCCGACACCGCGCTCGCGCAGATCGTCAAGCTGGTGCAGGAGGCGCAGAACTCGAAGGCGCCGGGCCAGTTGCTCGCTGATCAGGCGTCGCAGTGGTTGGTGCTCATCGCCATCTTGGTTGGCCTGACGACCTTCGCGGTGTGGTTCTGGGTCCTCGGCCAACCGCTGCTGTTCGCCCTCACGCTCACCATCACTGTCTTCGTGATCGCCTGCCCCGATGCGCTCGGCCTGGCGACACCGATGGCGATCATGGTCGGCACCGGGCTGGGCGCGATGAACGGCATCCTGTTCAAGAACGCCGCGGCGCTGGAGAACGCGACCAAGCTGACGGTGGTTGTCTTCGACAAGACCGGCACGCTGACACTGGGCCAGCCGGACGTGGTCGAGATGGTGCCGGCGCCCGGTACAACGGAAGCGCAACTGCTGTCCACCGCGGCCGCAGTGGAGAAGTTCTCCGAGCACCCGCTCGCACTGGCGGTGCTCAAGCGCGCCGGCCCGGACACGCCGGAGACGGCAACCGCCTTCACCAACATCGATGGCCAGGGCGCGCGCGCGACCATCGGCGACGACATTGTGCTGCTCGGCAACCGCAAGCTGATGGAGGCGGAGCGCGTCGACCTCGCCGATCTGGCAGCCGAGGCGGCCCGCCTGCAAGGCGGCGGGCGCACAGTCGTCCACGTGGCGCGCGGCGGCCGCCTGATCGGCCTGATCGCGATCGCCGATGCGGTGCGCCCGACCTCCAGGGCCACGATCGCCAAGCTGCAGGAGCGCGGCGTCAAGGTCGCCATGATCACCGGCGACAACCAGGCCACCGCCGAGCGCATCGGAAAGGAACTCGGCATCGACATCGTGCTCGCCGATGTGCTGCCGGGTCAGAAGGCCTCGAAGATCAAGGAACTGCAAGCCCAGGGTCACAAGGTCGCCATGGTCGGCGACGGCATCAACGATGCCCCGGCCCTGACGCAGGCCGACGTGGGCTTTGCAATCGGCGCGGGCACCGACGTGGCCATGGAGAGCGCCCAGGTCGTGCTGATGAAGAGTGACCCCTATGACGTCGTCGGCGCGATCGAGCTGTCGCGCGCGACGCTGCGCAAGATGCACCAGAACCTGTGGTGGGCCGTGGGCTACAACGTGATCGCCTTCCCGCTGGCGGCCGGCGTGTTCTATCCGTTCACGCTGTCGCCCGAGGTCGCCGCGCTGTCCATGTCGGGCAGCTCGGCCATCGTGGCGATCAACGCGCTGATGCTCAAGCGCACCAAGCTCGCCGGCATCCGCGCTGCCCGCCCCTCGCCCGCGACGACCTCGGCCGTGGCGCAAGGCGCGTCGGCGTGATCGGCCCGAGCCCCCTCTTCCCCGAACGAATCACAGGAGTTCTCTCGATGAATCGCCACCCCGACACCGGCGGCCCGCCGCTGGCGCGCTGCTGCCGCGGCGCCGCTTCCTGCAGGGTACGGCCGGCATGGCGGCCATGCTGGCATGGCCACTCGGCGCCAATGCGGTCGTGAAGGAATCGCACCTCGCGCTGCCGCTGTCCTCCTCGCGGGTCGACAACAAGTTCGAACTGACGCTGGCACGTACCCAGGTCAACTTCAGCGGCACGCCGGCGTCGGCGATCACCGTCAACGGCACGGTGCCGGGCCCGCTGCTGCGCATGCACGAGGGCCGCGACGTCACGATCGCGCTGACGAACAGGCTGGACGAGGTGACGGCGGCGCACTGGCACGGACTCAAGGTCCCGAACAACATGGACGGCGTGCCGGGTGTCACGTTCCCGGGAATCAAGCCGGGCGAGACCTTCCAGTACCGATTCGAGCTGCGCCAGAGCGGCACGTACTGGTACCACAGCCACGCGATCCTGCAGGAGCCGGCTGGCTTCTATGCCCCGTTGATCATCGATCCGCAGGAGCGTGAGCCGTTCGGCTACGACCGTGAGTACGTCGTCATGCTGTCCGAGTGGGTCGACACGCCGCCGGAGAAGGTTCTGGCGAACCTGAAGAAGGTGGAGGGCTACTACAACGACCGGCGCCAGACCCTGCCCGAGCTCTATGCCGAGTTGCAGGCGGCACGCAGTCCACAGGAACGCGAGGCGATCTGGAGGGAGCGTCTGGCCTGGGCTCGGATGCGCATGGACCCGACCGACGCCACCGACGGCGGCAGCCAGTGGCAGTTCCTCGTGCACGGCCAGCGGATCCAGGACAACTGGACCGCGCTGTTCAAGCCCGGCGAGCGCATCCGCCTGCGCCTCATCAATGCGTCGGCGATGAACTTCTTCGACGTCTCGATTCCCGGCCTGGAGTTGACCGTCGTCCAGGCCGACGGGCAGAACGTCCGCCCGGTGAAGGTCCGCGAACTGCGCATGGGCAATGGCGAAACCTACGACGTGATCGTGAAGCCCAACGAGCGCAAGGCCTACACGCTGTTCGCCGCTACTTCAGGGCGCATCGGCTTTGCGCGCGGCACGCTCGCGCCCGAACTCGGCATGGAGGGAGAGATCCCTGCGCTGGGTCCGCGGCCCGTGCGCACCATGGCCGAGATGGCCGGTGCGCACGGCGGCGGCCACGGCGCAGCGTCGTCAACGCCGGCGGTCACGACGGCCGACCCGCATGCCGGACACGGCGCCGCACCGGCGGCCCCGGCCCCTGCGGCTGTACCGGCCGATCCACACGCGATGCACGGTGGCATGAAGGGAATGGATAGCATGCCCATGCCGATGGGAGGCATGACCACTGACGCGGGCGCCGGTGCGGTGAAGGACCGGCTCGCCTACGCCGACCTGGAAGCCCTGACGCCGATGCGCCTGCCCGCGGGGCCGGCGAAGAAGATCGACATGCGGCTCACGGGCGACATGAACCGCTACATCTGGTCGATCAACGACAAGAAGCTGTCGCAGGCCAGCTTTTCGATGCCCGCCTGGGCGAGCGGCTGGAGATCCGCCTGATCAACGAAACCATGATGGAGCACCCGATGCACATGCATGGCGCGTTCTTCGTGGTCGAGAACGGCAGGGGTGAGCGAGCCCCTCTCAAGCACACCGTCATCGTCAAGCCCGGCGAGACCATCACGGTGCACACCAGCTTCGACGAGCCAGGCCCGTGGGTCTTCCACTGCCACCTCTTCTATCACGCGGCCGCCGGCATGGTCCAGGCCATCGTCGTCAAGTGAGCGGGCCGGTCATGGAACAAGAACGAATGAACACGAAGAACCATCGCCTGTACCACTTGCTGGGGCTCGCGCTCGCCGCAGCACTGGCCGGACCTGCCCGTGCCATGGAGGACGACGCGGTTTTCCAGGCCACCCGCATCGAAATCGATGCCGGCAGGGCGGACTCGAAGAGCATCGCAGCCTGGCGCGCCGACGGCTGGATCGGCACCGACTACAACCGCTTTGCCTGGCGGACCGAAGGCACGCAACGCGCCGGCCGGCTCGAGGACGCCGAGGTCCAGGGGCTGTACAGCCGCTACCTCGCGCCCTTCTGGGACCTGCAACTCGGCCTGCGGCGCGAACTCAAGCCCGCCGCCCGTAACTACGCCGTGCTGGGTGTGCGGGGCCTGGCACCCTATGCCTTCGATGTCGACCTGGCAGCGTTCGTGCGCAGCGACGGCCGGCTGTTCGCACGCACCCGTGTGGAGTACGACATGCTCTTCACCAACCGCCTCATCGCCAAACCCTTCGCCGGCATCGACTGGGCGGCACGCTCGGCACCGTCGGACGGCATCAAGGCTGGCGTCACTGCATCGGAGTGGGGGCTCAACCTGCGCTACGAAGTCACACGAGCGGTCGCCCCCTATCTTGAAGTCGGCCGCCAGTGGCAGCGTGGCGCCGACGGAGGCACGGGCGCGAACTCGGTGCGAGCCGGGCTGCGGCTGGTGCTCTGATCCCCGCCAGGCCAACGCGATGAACCGCCCGCTCCGCATCGAACGGCAGGGCTCGCCGACAGCGTCGGGACTGGGGGCCTGGCAACTGGCCTGGCTCGCGGCCGCGGTCTTCGTCGTCTCGGCTGGCTATGGGGCGCTGATGCCCTTGCTGCCGACCTGGCTGACGCCGCTGATGAATGCCGACGGCCAGGCCGAGGTGGCCCGCCACGTGGGTCTGCTCAGCGGCCTGTATGCCGCGGGTGTGCTGGTCGGTGCGCCGCTGTGGGGCCTCGTCTCCGACCGCTGGGGCCGGGGCCGCATCCTGGTGATCGGGCTGGTCGGCTATGTCGCGAGCCTGCTGCCCCTCTTGCGGCCCGACTGGATCGGCATTGCCGGCATCTACGTGTCGCGCGGGGCCACCGGCTTCTTCGTGGCGGCTGTCGTACCGGTGGTGCCTGCGCTCGTCGCCGAGCACACGCCGCAAGGTCAGCGCGCGCGCCGCTTCGCGTGGCTCGGTGCGATGTCCTTGCTGGGCTTCCTGTTCGGGCCGGGGCTCAATGCCGCCGCGGGGCAGGCTTCCGGCGGGCTCGCCGGCATCGGCGCCGGCACTGTCGACCCGACGGACCTCGTGATCGTGATGTCGGCGGCCCTGGGCGCGTTGATGATGCTCGGATTGGCAGTCACCCTGCCGCGCATGGCTCCGCCGGCGGCCGAGGAAGACCTGCACTCTGCGTCCGCCGATCGGCGGCGCGCGGCGGCGCTGTGGGGGCTGAACGGCGTGGTCATGTTCGTGCTGTCCGGCTTCGAGCTCGGCATCGTTTTGCAAGGTCAGCAGCACCCGACGCTGTCGTCGCGCGAGATCTCGCTGATGTTTGCCGAGTGCAGCCTCGTGATGCTCGGTGTCAATGCCTTGCTGTTCTTCACGGGTCTGCTCGAGCGTGCCGCCGGCCGCGGCGTGATGGCGGCCGGGCTGGTGCTGGCGATCGCCGGCCTGGCGATGCTGGCGCAGCACCGCAGCGACGCGTGGATGTACGTCGGCGTCAGCTTCACCGCCGCGGGCACCGGGCTCGTGCTGCCGACGATCTCGTACCTCGCGGCCGGAGCCTCTCAGCGACGGCTCGGCACGACGATGGGTGGGTTGGCCGCAGCCGCGGGCTTCGGCCAGACGCTCGGCTCGGCCGCCGCCGGCTGGCTGTTCGGCGCGGTCGCCCAGCTCAGCTTCGCGTGGCTTGCGCTGCCGCTGCTGGCCACGCTGGGCACCCTGATCGTTCGACCCACGTGGTGGGCCACCGAGGACGCTGCGTCGCAGTTGTCGCGAGTGCGCTCCGACCCGCTTCCCAAATGAAACCTCAAGGAGTTCTGAGCATGCGCCACTTCCTCGCCGCCCTTCTCGCCGCGCTCACGCTCGCACTGTCCGGCTGCGGCTACAACACCTTCCAGTCCACCGACGAGCAGATCAAGGCCAGCTGGTCCGAGGTGCTGAACCAGTACCAGCGCCGTGCCGACCTGATCCCGAACATCGTGGCCACCGTCAAGGGCGAGGCCAACTTCGAGCAGGAGACGCTCACGAAGGTGGTCGAGGCGCGCGCCAAGGCCACCTCGATCCAGGCCACGCCGGAGCTGGTCAACAACCCCGAAGCGTTCAACAAGTTCCAGGCCGCGCAGGGCGAGTTGTCGAGCGCGCTGTCGCGCCTGCTGGTCGTGTCGGAGAACTACCCGACCCTGAAGGCGAACCAGGGCTTCCAGGATCTGCGCGTGCAGCTCGAAGGTACCGAGAACCGCATCGCCGTGGCGCGCGGCCGCTACGTGAAGGCGGTGCAGGACTACAACGTCGCGGTCCGCACCTTCCCGAGCAACCTGACGGCGATGGTGTTCGGCTACGGCGTCAAGGCCAACTTCAGCGTCGCCGACGAGGCGGCGCTCGCCGTTCCGCCGAAGGTCGACCTCGGCGGCATCGGCGCCTCGGGTGCCAAGAAGTGACAACGGATGTCACGCCGGTCGGACGCTGGCTGCGTAGCCTCGCGGTCTGCTGGCTGCTGGGCCTCGCGGCGTTCGGCGCATCGGCACAGGAACTGGTTCCTGTGCCGCCCCTGCAGGGTCGCGTAAGCGACCTGACCGGCACGCTGACCGCCGAGCAGAGCGCCGCGCTCGAGCAGTCGCTGCGCGCCTTCGAGGAGCGCAAGGGCACGCAGATCGCGGTGCTGATCGTGCCCACGACGCGGCCCGAGGCGATCGAGGCCTTCGCCCTGCGCGTGGTCGAGAAGTGGAAACTGGGGCGGCGCAAGGTCGATGACGGTGCACTGCTGCTGGTCGCGAAGGACGACCGTGCCGTGCGGCTCGAGGTCGGCTACGGGATCGAAGGCGCGCTGAACGATGCAACGGCGGCGCGCGTCATCGCGGAGGTCATCACGCCACGATTCAGGCAGGGCGACTTCTACGGCGGGCTCTCTGCGGGGTTGGACCGGATCGTGGGCGTCCTCGATGGCGAAGCGCTGCCGCCGCCGGCTCGTCGCGGCCCGGCCTCGGCGGACAACGGCCTCGGACAAGGCTGGCCGGTGCTGTTCATCGTCGCGCTGGTCCTCGGCGGCGTGCTGCGCCAGGTTTTGGGCCGCCTGCCCGGGGCACTGGTGGTCGGCGGCGTGCTGGGTGCTGTCGCGTGGTTCGCGCTCGGCACACTGGCCGTCGCCGCCACGGCGGGACTGACGGGCTTCTTCGTCACGCTACTGGGCATCGGCATGGGCGGTCACGGCGGCATGCACGGGCATGGCGGACACCGAGGCGGTGGCTTGGCGGGGGCGGCGGGTTCGGCGGCGGCGGCGGCGGTTTTGGCGGAGGCGGTGCCTCCGGCAGGTGGTGACGATGGATCTGCCACGCATCCTGCGCCATGTCGCGACGACCTCGAATCAGGTCCGCCGCGCCTTCCCTGCATCTGCGCTTCGCTCGATCGAGCAGGCCATTGCCGCGAGCGAGACGACCCACGCGGCTGAGATCCGGTTCGTCGTCGAAGGCGCGCTCGACGGCCTGCCGCTGCTGCGCGGCCAGACGGCGCGCGAACGCGCCATCGAGCTCTTCGCGCGGTTGCACGTCTGGGACACCGAACACAACACCGGCGTGCTGATCTACGTGCTGCTCGCCGACCGGCGTGTCGAGATCGTCGCCGACCGGGGCATCCACGCGAGGGCCGACGCCGAGACCTGGTCCGTGATCTGCCGCGGCATGGAAACACACTTCGCCAACGGCAATTTCGGGCTGGTGCCGTCGAGGGCATCGAGGCCGTCACGCAACTGGTCATACGCCACTTCCCGGTCACGTCAGGCGATCGCAATGAGTTGCCCGATGCACCGCTGCTGATCTGATCACCCGCACGAACAGAGGATTCCATGCAACTTCAGTTTCTCGGTGCCACCGGCACCGTCACCGGCTCGAAGTACCTGCTGCGCCACGAAGGCGCCACGCTGCTCGTCGATTGCGGCCTGTTCCAGGGCTACAAGCAGCTGCGCCTGCGCAACTGGGCGCCGTTGCCCGTGCCGGCCGCCGGGGTCGATGCGATCGTCCTGACGCACGCCCACATCGATCACAGCGGCTACGTGCCGCTGCTCGCGCGGCAGGGTTTCAAGGGCAAGGTGTACTGCTCGGAAGCGACCTACGAGCTCTGTCGCATCCTGCTGCCCGACAGCGGCCACCTGCAGGAGGAGGAAGCCGAGTACGCCAACCGGCGCGGCTACTCCAAGCACAAGCCGGCGCTGCCGCTGTACACCCGCGAGGACGCCGAACGCTGCCTGAAGCAGTTCGTGCCGCGGCCCTACGGCACGTCATGGAGCCCGGTGCCCGGGCTGCAGGCGCGCCTGGATCCATCGGGACACATGCTCGGGTCCGCCTTCGTGAAGATCGACGACGGACGGCGTTCGATCCTGTTCTCCGGCGACATCGGGCGTCCGAACGATCTGGTGCTGGCCGCGCCGACGCGCGTGCCCGGGGCCGACTACGCGGTGGTCGAATCGACCTACGGCGACCGCCAGCACGAGGCGAGCGATCCGCTGCTCAAGCTGGGCGAGGTCATCAATCGGACGGCGGCACGCGGCGGGGTCGTGGTGATCCCGGCGTTCGCGGTCGGGCGGGCGCAGAGCCTGATGTACTGCATCCACCTGCTCAAGGAGCGCGGCGTCATCCACCACCTGCCGGTCTACCTCGACAGCCCGATGGCGACCGACGCAACGCGCATCTACCACGCGCACCGCGGCGAGCACCGGCTGAGCCCCGAGCAGTGCGATGCCATGTGCCATGCGGCGACGATCGTCAACAAACCCGACGACTCCCGCGCACTGAGTGCGCGGCGCGGCCCGATGGTCATCATCTCGGCCAGCGGCATGGCCACGGGCGGACGCGTGGTCCACCATCTCAAGGCCTTCGCGCCGGACCGCCGCAACACGATCCTGTTCGCGGGCTACCAGGCCGGCGGCACGCGCGGCGCCGCCATCCTGCAGGGTGCCGCCTCCGTGCGCATCCACGGCGAGGAAGTGCCGATCCATGCCGAGGTCGCCTCGCTGCCCAGCCTGTCCGCACACGCTGACGCCGCCGAGATCCTGCAGTGGCTGCGCGGCTTCGATGCGCCACCGACGCAGACCTTCGTCACCCATGGCGAGCCGGCGGCGGCCGACGCGATGCGCTCGCGCATCGAGCACGAACTCGGCTGGTCCTGCCGCGTGCCCGACTACCTCGAGACGGTGGAACTGTCATGAGCGCGCATCCGCAGCCCGGTCACGTCGACGCCGTCGAGAACACGCTGCGCGCCTGGCGCACGGGCATCGACACCTACCAGGAGCCGGTGGTCTACATGCGGCGCGATTGCGCCGTCTGCCGCGCCGAGGGCTTCACGACGCAGGCGCGCGTCAAACTGAGCACCGGCTCGGCCAGCATCGTGGCCACGCTCAGTGTCGTGGACGGCTCCTGGCTCGGACATGGCGTGGCCGGCCTGTCGGAGGCGGCGTGGGCGGCACTGCATCCGCTGCCGGGCGAATCGCTGGAGGTCACGCACGCCCCGGTCCTCGAATCGCTGAGCCATGTTCGCGCGAAGGTGTATGGCCACCGACTCGACGATCGCGCATTCCGCGCCGTGATCGGCGACGTCGCCGCAGGCCGCTACTCGGACCTGCACCTGGCGACCTTCATCACCGCCTGTGCCGGCGACCACCTCGACCTCGACGAGACCGTATCGCTGACACGGGCGATGGTCGACGTGGGCGAACGCCTCGACTGGGGCCGCGACCTGGTCGTCGACAAGCATTGCGTCGGCGGCCTGCCCGGCAACCGCACGACGCTGCTCGTCGTGCCGATCGTCGCCGCCTGCGGGCTGACGATGCCCAAGACATCGTCGCGCGCGATCACATCCCCTGCCGGCACCGCCGACACGATGGAGGTGCTCGCCCCGGTCGATCTCGACATCGCCGCCATGCGACGCACGGTGGAGCGCACCGGCGCCTGCATCGTCTGGGGCGGCTCGGTGCGGCTGAGCCCGGCCGACGACATCCTGATCCGCGTCGAGCGCCCGCTCGATCTCGACAGCGAGGGACAACTGGTCGCCTCTGTCCTGTCCAAGAAGGCGGCGGCCGGCTCGACTCACGTGCTGATCGATCTTCCGGTGGGCCCCACGGCCAAGGTGCGCAGCGCCGAGGCCGCCCACACGCTCGGGCGGCGGCTCGTCGAGGTCGGCCGGGCCATCGGACTGCAGGTGGCGCTGCGCGTCACCGACGGGATGCAGCCGGTCGGGCGCGGCATCGGCCCGGCGCTGGAGGCC